>JADYZI010000125.1 GCA_020853255.1 Acidobacteriota bacterium | reverse complement strand
CGTCGAAGGGTTTTTGGGCAAAATTTGAGTAAGGGATCGTAGGATAAGGCTTATAGAACTGCTCATCGATCCACCGCCTAAACCCGACCTGCCGAAGCCGGAAATCCAAAGCTGAATTTGGCCCGAAGGCCGCCTGCTCCATAAACCGGGCACGATCACCGCCGGTAGAGAAGCGGTTTGCGGTTGCCGATGGCGGCGACGCGGGCACGGGCGACGGCTGCAGGCCGTCCGGATCGGGCATCTGCACGCGGCCGTTCGTTAGTCTTAACTGATTCGTAGTGTTGCCCCGCCAAGTGATCCTGATCTTAAGCCCACCCTTCATCCGAGGCTGGCCATTGTATCCATTTGGATCGTGAACACGAAGTGTGACCCCAAAGATCCACGGGCGCTTTCGGACAGGCTGGATATTCTCAATAACGAGCCGGTACTGCTTTCCGCGGTTGTCTGACCCGTTGGCGCGAAAGGCGTTAGCTCCTTCGTCAGACAGCAGGTCGATATTCGTGACAAATACTACGACTCGTGAATCCTGAGCGATGACCGCTGTTCCTGTGGACGGAACGCCTCCGTTCCAACCTTCCGCATTGACGGCCAAAACTTTGGTCGAACCTTGTTCACTGATCAGCACAGGTTCGGGCGATTCCTGCCCATGCACTGTCAAGTCCAATGCAGAGACCGCGAAAAATGCCGTCAAGAAAATTCCCGTCAATATCGGCCGACAGTAACGGCCGGTGTTCCGGACTTCCATCTTTTCTCCTAATTCTGTTCGCGAAAACGTTTTGTGGACTCAGGCGTCGTCTTGGGGTTCGTCGATCTGCCCTGCACCGTTATCTGTAGCGGCCAACATTGGCCAAGTGGGCTAAGAGGTCTGTACAAAATGATTTTACATCGCGAGTTCGGCCCGCGTCAAGACTTTTGGTGGGCGGCCCGGCCAGGCCACCGGCGGTGCTCGCTCATGCCGGAGAGCATTGGCGAAAATGCTCACTTTCAGGTATCATCGCACCCGTTGGCGACCCAGTAACTGTATGGAAATATTCCTTTATAGGCCCGGAGCAAAGCAGGTTGAGGAAGGCTTCACTGTTGATGAACTGCCGGAGCTGCTGAAGAACAAAGACAATGTTGTTTGGGTCGATCTTCTAGGTGAAACACCTGAACAGATCGACGAGGCCAGAACACTCCTGCTGGACACATTCAAGTTTCACTATCTGACGGTAGAGGACTGTGTCGAGACCCGAAATCAGCCGAAGGTCGAGGCATTTCCTGACTATATCTATTTCATCGTCCACGGGATCAAGCCCGGCGAAACGGGGCCTGGTAAATTCGTTACAAAGGAACTGGACGGTTATCTGGGCGAAAATTTCCTTGTCACGTTTCACGATCAGCGGTTCCGCAGCGTTAAGATCGTCAAAGAGCAGATCAGGAAAAGCCACCTTGCCTTTACGCGCGGCCCGGCTTACGTACTGCATCAGGTCCTTGATCATATTGTCGATCTCTATATGCCGATCGTCGATGATTTTGATTTGGAAATAGCGTCGCTGGAGGAGCGTGTTTTCGACCTAAAGAAAAGCGACAGTGCCGTGCTTGAGGAAGTAATGGTGCTGCGCCGCAGCGTAATGAGGCTCCGCCGGATCTCAGCTCGGCAACTCGAAGTTTTGTACCGCATCTCACACGGCGAATTCCCGCAGATCCCGGAACATATACTTCCCTATTTCCGCGACGTTCACGACCATCTTCAGCGCATTTCTGATCTTTCCGATAGCTATCGGGACCTGGTCAGCAGTTTATTCGACATTCACTTCTCAGTAGTTGCAAACCGTACGAATGATGTCATGAAGACCCTTGCTGTGCTTTCCGCGATCATGTTGCCGCTATCGCTGATAGCCGGCATTTACGGAATGAATTTTGAGAATATGCCTGAGCTGCGGACATCACACGGATATTTCATCACGCTTGGTTTTATGGGCTTAGTGGCCGCCCTTTTGCTTGTTTATTTCTGGCAGCGAGGCTGGATATTTCAGCGGGAAAAAGCGGCAGAGCGGTCATTGGGGGATGAAGAGTTCGATAAAAACCATATGTCTTAAGGGCTAGCTTTCTTCAAGAAGCCGTGCGACCTGAAGATCGCCGTAGCCATAAACACCGGCTCGTTTCTTGAACTCGTGGAACAAAGATTCGAGTTCGTTCAAACCCTCGGCTTTCAATTTCCGAACGATCTCGGCAGGCCTCGATCCTATCTCGGCTGCAGCCTGACACACTTCTTTCAGGAATGGAAAACAAGGCGAGCGGTATTCACTAAGTCTTAGCAGTTCGGCGGAATCATCCTGGCGAAATACCTGCCAGAGCCGCGAACCCATCGCGATATCCTCTTCAGAAAATTGCGTCCGGCCTTCGTAGCATTTCACGAGGTCAGCGGCCCCAAGCTTTCCGAATCCTTTCCAAATATCATCCGGCGAAGCATTTAACGGCTCAACACGAAAAACGTTTAGGTCCGAATCTTTTAGTAGATCAAGGCAAAACCACATATTGACCTGGCAAAAGAGCTCATACTCGAACCAGAGGTTTACCTCAGTATCAGCAGGAAGCCCGATCAGCTTTTCAAGTTCGTAAGCAACATTCTCCTGATACTCAATTGGGTCGCCGCCATAGTCGAGCGCAATAAAATTCGCCCGCCGGTCCCAGAACTCATCGAGTGTCGTACCCGATTTATCTCCTGCCACAAGACACTCGCGGCAAACGATGACGTCTCCGTTAATTCCTGTAGTATTGAACTCAGCGGCAAGCGAATCACCCGGCAATACATGGATACTCATATCGACAGACTAATCGCGTAAATTACCGAAAGGCAAACGCCGGCATATATCCCAGCGAGAAAATCGTCCGCGCAGATACCGATGCCGCGTGGGAGATGCTGGAGATCATCGATCGGATAGGGCTTCCAAATATCGAACAGCCGAAAAAGAAGAAAACCGCAGATTATCAGGAACCAGGAGGTGGTGAACGGAATAAAAAGAAATACAATAAGCTGG
>JADYZI010000124.1 GCA_020853255.1 Acidobacteriota bacterium | reverse complement strand
CAGAATAATCAGCTTGATTCTTCGCCGCTCTATACAGAATTTATCCGTCTCAACTACGCCCGCGCGTTAGGCACGCTTTCATCAGCTGCCGGCAGTGACGGCCCGACCGCCGGAACAATAACCGGCGCCGGCCAGAGTGGCCCGTCGGGCGGCGGTTCAGGAACCACGACCGGAGCGCCCGGCGGTGACCAGGGAATTCTAGGCATTATCAAACGCCGCCTTTCGCGTCGCGGAGCGGTCGAGGTTGATGGCCGCACAAATACTCTTATCGTCACGGATGTTCGCGAGAACATTGACGCGGTACGCCAGCTTGTGACCCTGCTCGATCAGCCCGAACCGCAGGTCGAGATCGAAACACGCATTGTCGTCGCGTCACGCAGCTTTAGCCGAGACGTTGGTGTTCAGCTTTCCGCGTTCCTTGGCGGAACGAACCGCGGGGCCTTTGGTTCCACGCTGCCGAACGCACCTGTCGATCCTCGGGTTCCGGTACCGCCGAGCCTTCCGAACGGCAATATCCAAAACAATTTGGCGTCACAGATCGCCAACACCGCTATCGGCTTGACCACAGGTGTTTTTGGAACGGCGCAGATCAATTTGTTGATCACGGCTGGCGAGAAAAAAGGCCAGGTAAAGGTAATTGCGACGCCCCGCGTGACCACGCTTAACAACCGAAAAGCTGAGATCAAGAGCGGACTAAAGGTTCCGATCACGACGGTTCAACCAGGTTCCGCGGCCGGCGGTGCGGTAATAACCACTACGCAGTACGTTGATGTGCCGCTTAAGTTGGAAGTTACGCCTCAGATCACTGATGTAGGCACAGTCATCCTTAATCTTTTGGCAGAGAACAGTTCGCTTTCAGAGGTTGTTGCCGGTGCGACCGCTCCGGGCATCAACACGCAGAGCATGCAGACCGAAGTTGTTGTTCCCGACGGCGGGACCACGGTGGTCGGCGGCGTTCTCTCAGACGATGAGCGCGAAGGCGTAAACCGTACGCCGGGCCTGTCGAGAATTCCGTTCTTTGGAAATCTCTTCAAGCGTAAGAACGTGTCCCGCGAAACGGCGGAGATCCTGTTCTTCATCACGCCTCGGATATACAAACCGGACTTTGCCGGTGGTGCGACCCGTCCCGCGGCAACGACGATCGTTCAGCCTGTCCCGCTCGGCAATCCGGCGTCAAACTCTGAGCCGGTTGTCCCCGTCGCAAATCCGCTGGTCCCGGTCGTGCCGGTCGCCCAGCCAAGCCCAACCCCGAAAGGACAGTAAACCCTTCGGGCATATGCACGATGTTTTGACCTGGTAGTCGTAGTTTTTCTCCACTATAAAACCCGCCAGTGCGAATAGCATTGGCGGGCCTTTTCGTTTTTCATATCCGGAAGCCGGCGCGTTCGAGGCTGGGTCAAGACCACGATTCCGAGCGGCGAAGCCGCCTACAGAGAGTAGCCAGACGTGAAACGTCTGGTATGGGTTCGTATCGATCTATCGCATTGAAGGTGCGAAACCGCCATCTTTTCGCCCTTTCAGGGCAAATGACTAATTATTCCGTAGTCCAGAAGCTTCGCGTCTGGCTACCTTCGTCTAGCCGCTTCGCGGCCGGATCGGGTTTTGACACAGCCCCTCACGCGCGGGGCTTCTGCAAATACTGCGGATAGGTCTACACCAGCCTACTGCTGTTGAATGTATCCGCTTGCCACGGGCACATCACCGGCCTGGCCGAAGCTTGTGCTGCCAAATGTGGGGCCATCGCTTCCGAATATGTAGAACACGCCGCTTCTAAAGACTGCCAGGTCGGTCCTACCGTCGCCATCGTAATCGGCCGGTGCGGGTTTATCACCATCCTGGCCAAACGGATAACTGGTAAAACCCTCAGTAGCGGTTATCCGATACCATATCCCGGTCGAAGGACGAAAGACCGAGATATCGGTTCTCCCATCTCCATCAAAATCAGCGGGCACCGGAAGATCACCGGCCTGCCCGAACTGGGTCGCCGCGAATGTCGGGACCTTTGAAAGCTGCAGATACCACGTTCCAGTTGACGGCCTGAATACAACAAGGTCGGTAACGCCATCCGCGTCAAAATCGCCCTGTGCCGGTTTGTCGCCATCCTGCCCGAACTGTCGGGCCACAAAGCCGCCTACGGCCCCGAGAAAGTACCACGTTCCGTTTGAAGGCCGCCACACCGCAAGGTCGTTTTTGCCGTCGCCATCATAATCGCCGGGCACGGGGACATCGCCGGTTTGCCCGAACTGTGTCGACGTATAGCTTCCGCCGCCCGACCTCACGTACCATGTGCCCGACGAAGGCCGGAAGACCGCATTGTCTGTGGTCCCGTCGCCGTCATAATCGCCGGGTGCCGGAATGTCTCCCGCTTCACCGAACTGCGTAGCAATAAAACTGGCCGGGCTTGTCGTCAACGCGTACCATGTGCCCGTTGACGGGCGGTAAACAGAAACGTCGCTGCGAGAGTCGGTGTCGAAATTAGCGATCGCTGTGCCGGACAGCGTGCTGTCAGACGATGTATAAATATTATCGCCGCTTGTGCTGCTGTCACTGTTGGCACCGTTTCCGGCTGCATAGAAATGGAGTTTGCCAACGCGCTCGGCCGGTGCGGTCCAGGTCACGTTCCACGTTTTCGAGCCAAATTGCGTCGGCGTAACGCCGCTGCTTGTGTGCTCAATGTAACGCCGTTCCTTGCCGTTGACGAATCCGCTGATCACCTGAAGCGGCTGCGGATTTGCCGGTGCAAACGAGAATGTGCCGATATTGTCGCCGCTGCTTTTTATCGCCACCATTTGAAAGCCGTAGATGACCGCGTTAGGATCGCTGACCGTAACCGTAAGCGGGATCTGCTGATTCGGCAGATAGTTGGCCGGCAGCCCGCTGATCACAACCGAACCGGGGCCGCTGTTCGGCGCCGCTCCGGAATGGCAGGCCGTGCAGTTATTCTCGGTCGGGCACTCCGGGCATCCAACGATATAAGGCGCAGCCGTGAACGACGGTGATGGCCCCGAAGCCGAAGCGCTCGCTTTCTCTCCATCCAGGACCGGCCCAAGCAGGAACAGGCCCGTAAACACAACAGCCGCTGCAACGATCAGGACCTTGACCGCTGCAATTTTGGAAATCGAATTGAACATGGCGGGAACTCCTGTTTTGATCTAAGGAATCGATGAATCGTTTGACGGGGGCAAATACCGAAAAGTCTGACAACTTGAACAAGTAGAATATTTGTCGCTGATGATAAATGTCAACCAGGCGCCCGGCCGAGTATTTCACCATGCGGCCATTTGCGTCCCCGGCGAGCTTTGCGTGAGATAAACCCACTCCCACGCAAAGCCGCGAAGATCGCAAAGAAACGCTAAAAAACTTGCGTCAAGACCCTACGGAAGATATTTTGCCGGAACCGGAATGTCCGTCGGGACACCCCAATCGCCGAGCCCAAGCCCTTGAGTGGACCTGACCATATACCAAAGGCCGCCTCGGTAGACGGTCGGATCATCGCGGCCGTCTCCGTCAAAATCTCCGGGTGCTGGAACGTCGCCCGACTGGCCCCATTGGAGCGACACAAAATTATCATTCGAACTTTGGCGAATATACCAGACACCATCTGACGGCCGCCATACGGCCACATCGTCGCGGTTGTCGCCATCATAGTCCGCCGGGACCAGAATATCACCGGCCGCTCCCCAATTTACGGCCGATGAACCGCCGGTGCTGTAGGAAATGACCCACGCCCCGTTTCGGTAAACTGCCCGGTCCGTTTTGTTGTCACCGTCGAACTTGCCCGGGACAGGAACATCGCCCGCCTGTCCGAATTGTGTGAAATCAAGTCCGCCGGAGCTTTTTATCACATACCAGGTGTTGTCGGAACTTCGATAGACAGCTATGTCGTCCTGCCCATCGCCGTCGTAATCGCCGATCACAGGTTTATCGCCCGGATTGCCCCATGCTACGGATTCAAAGACGAAGCCGTTGCTGTTGACGATATAGAAATCCGGCGTATCGCCCAAGGTTGGACGGAAAACGGCCATGTCGGCCTTGCCATCGCCATCATAATCGCCGGGTACGAGCGTGTCGGTACTTACGCCCCACGTCATAGCAAAAATTCCCGCCTGCGACCTTGCCAGATACCAGTTTCCTTCTGACGGCCTGAACACAGACATATCGGTCTTCCCATCGCCGTCAAAGTCTGCCCGCGACCGAACTCCGCTGGGGACGAACGAGCATGTACTTGTCGCCCGGACATTTACGCTGTCGATGAACCAGCCGATATAGCCAAAATCCGTACCGGTGTTTGAATCTGTACCTAGACGCCACCGAAGCTGTATGTTCTGGCCGTTTGCCGATGGCGGCAACTGTACGGTCGTCGTGAAAAAGCTGCTTCGATTTCCGGTCCACGCCGGCCTGCCGGAAAGCGGGTTGCTGCCGTTGCCGGCGCTCAACGTACCGTCATAGCCGCCCTCGGTGAAGGAACCTCCCGCGGCAATGATGTCCTGAAATCCACCGCCGCCGATGCTGATCTCGAGAACCCCGCCGTCAAAAGGCGTTTCGACCAAATAACGATGACGGAAAGACACCGTCGCGATCTGTGAATTTACCGCGATCGAAGGCGAAACGAGCGATGATGCGCCGGTGACGGCCGCGTTCGGGACAAAGGCCGAATTCGGTACGGTATCTGCCGCCTGGTTCGACGTCGTAAATGCGACACCGCCGCTTTCGACCGTTGTCGTCCAGCCGGATGGGAGGTTTGGCAAGCCGACAGAATCGAAGTTCTCAGAAAGCGTTGTCGATTTCAGGCCGATCGGCAAGGGCAGCGGAAATGTCTTTGCACCAAGGCTGCTGGTGACGTTCATCGATAGGTTTATCAGATTGCCGCAAGTGTTCGGCGGAACGACATACGTGAAATTACGTGAGACCGTCGAAGCATCAGGCATTGTGCCGTAGCCCGCCGAGGTCGCCCCCGGGATGTCCGCGTTGACCGAGTTAGCCGTTTGGCCTGTAATGTTGGTCAGGGCCGCGCTGATCGTCAGCGTTTCGCCCGGTTCGAAGATGCCGTCATTATCACCCTGCGAATCAGATACCGTGAATTTTGGTACCTGTAAAAGATTCGGCCTGTCGAACGACTCGGTCACGCGCGTCGTACCGCCGCCGGAAAAACCGCCGGTGTTCTGAATGCTCGCGTTGATGCCCATTCCGCGAATTGCAAAGCCGGCCCAAACGTCCGAGGCGTCCTCGCGTTGGGCCTGTGTGGTCGCACTGCCAAAGGCGACGCTGACGATCGCATCCCGTGCCTGAAGGAACGTCGGGTTCAGCGGCGAGACCTTCATCGCGTCCGTCACCAACTGCAGCACGCGGCGGTTGCCGTTTGCCCACCCGAGCCGCTGAATGAACTTTGCCCTCACTTCCCAAAGAGCGCTGCTCCATATCTCGCCCGCGGCGTGTGCCTGATCGGCGTCGAGCGATATGTGAGCACCGAACATTGCGGGAAACGCGCCGTCGGAGGTATTGAGCTTGGTTTGATCTATATCGGCGAATGTCAGCGGGTTGAATGGCCGGTTTTGCGGCCCGCCGGTCGAGGACATTATCGATTTTGGGAAACGCCTGATGCCGTAGTAATAATTGGCATTGCCCACGGCCCCAAAGCCGTTCTGCATCAGGTAACCGGTCAAGGGATACGTCCCGTTCAAAGGATCGCCCGGTTCCGAAAGCAAGCTGTGAGCATAGAAATCAGACCAGCCTTCGCCCATCGCCCGGGCCATGTTATCAACAAGGCCGTCGGCGTTGCCATGCAGCCGGTTGGACGTTCCGTGCGTCGCCTCGTGGATGATTATCTCGGCATCGCCGGTACCGTCACGGTCGGGTGTCGGGCCGGTAAAGACGAACATTTGCATCCTGCCGCGATCGCCGTCCGCCGGGGTTGAAAAATTGGCGTTGTTTGTTGAGGCGAAATCCTGCCCTTCGGCTGAAACACGGTCATTGCCGACACCTCCGCGGCCGAAATTGTTAGTCTGAAAATTCCTTGCCGCCTCGGTAAATCCTAGCCTGTAAAGTTCGTCATGGTACCAGTTCATTATGTAGAACTGCTGGATCACAGCTCCGCGCCTTGCTTCGGGCGCATCAGGGTTGTCGCTTCCGCCCGGCGGCGGATTCCATGCGGAGCTGAAGACCCGGTACGGAATGCCGGTCGCCTGTGATCCGCCATCTATGCCGTCAGGTGCTCCGAGGTCTAGGCCCGATTCAACATTATTGCCATCGGTAAGGTTGGTGGCATCGTTGATCCAGCCATTGTTATTGAAGGAATACGGAGCTTCATTTCCGATGCGTGAAATACTTGTACGAGCGATCGGCGAACCCTGTGTTCCTAAATTTGGGTCGAATACCGTTGGGGCGAGCGGCGCCGGACTGTCTGCTACGTTGATCATCGCATTCGGGTTCGTATAGACCTCAAAATTACTTGACTGCGTTTGATCTTCCGTTATGTTCTTGCGCCACAGCATCTCGCCGCTGGCGGCATCCACTATCACGTAATACGAACTGACCGGCTGCCATATCAGCACTCGCCACGCCGGGATTGCAATGCCGGGCTCGGTAGGGAAATAGATCTTTTCAGCGGTCGGTGCCCATTCGCCCTCGCCAAAATAGGTTTTCAGCCCATTGGAGCGTTCGGCGTCCCGAGAAGATTCATTTGCCTTGAGGTCATGGTTGATGTAACGGGCGGCCGCCGTTAGAGCCGCGTCCGGGCTGCCGAAGTCGGCCGATAGGGCCGCGTAATCAAGCCCCGGAGCAAAATTGTTGATCACACGGATGATCTCGCCTTCGTGCGTAAAAGCAGCTTTTACGCTGCCGCGGAAAACGGGAATGCCATTCACATCCTGGCCATACTCGACAAAGCTGAGATTGCCGTCTGGATTTTTATATTCCGCAAAGAGCTTAAGATCGTCGATCTGTCCATCGGTCGCACCGATAAGGCCTTTGTTCTCACTCAAAAATCCTTTCAGGGCCACGGAACGTTTTTCCTGAGTTGGCCGCGAAAGGAAAGCCCGCCCGAGGTTCGGAACTGGCGTGATAACCTCAGGTGTCCTGATCTCAGGGCTGTATTCGATCTTCAGCGTTGGGACCTTCGCCCTGAGTTTGTCTTCGCCGCGGACAAGTTCGTCGCGTTTATCCGCCACCTGTGATGCACTGCGATTCAGCGCATTCCGGTAAACGGCAAGCTTTTCAAAGGCCGATTTGTCGGCCCTGACGTCATAATTCGGAAGATCATTATCGCGGCTTGACGGCTTCGTAAACAGCCCCTTACCATCGGCCGGCCGGCTGGCCTTGGCACCGAACCAGAACGGCAAAATGATGATCGCGGTGATCGCGCTCAAAAAAGCCAGCCCCAACAGAACACTCCGCCTTGATCGGGCGTTTCCAGGTTGATTCATGCGTTGATCCATCCTTGCGGCCGCGAAATTCGGATGCGGCGGTCCCTATAACAGCTATTTAATAGTCGCAATCGCGTAGAATTCCCAGTCAAATTCGGTCAAAGCACGCCCGTGCTTCGACATCGCCCCGTCATTCGATCTACTATTTAGAATGATTTGGACAACTCGGAAATTCAGGTACAGTTTTCGCTGAAAGGGGGGAATTCCTGTAGGCCATACTTCATTTGTTTCGTTGCGATCAAAGATTTTTTGTACCAAAACGCGGCATCTAAGTCAATGAATTTCTAGCTCTCGCATGCAGAAGGATTATTTAGAAAAAGTCTTCGGGCCCGGCGGGCTGATCGCCAGGTTTCACGATAAGTACGAATATCGTGCGGGCCAGGTTGCCATGGCAGAGGCGGTCGCGAAAGCGTTTGAGGAAAAACGTCACCTATTGGTCGAAGCCGGTACCGGCACCGGCAAGACGCTTGCATATCTTATTCCGGCTATCTCAGCCTCGATAGGAAAGAAAAAGCGTATTGTTATCTCAACCGGCACCAAAAATCTTCAGGAACAGCTTATGGAGAAAGACGTTCCGTTCCTGCAGAGGGTATTGCCGGGCAAATTCACCGCGGCGTATATGAAGGGCCGGTCGAACTACGCGTGCCTTTACCGCATTCATAAGGCAGACAG
Organism: Acidobacteriota bacterium; assembly: GCA_020853255.1. The sequence goes on along the minus strand of JADYZI010000124.1, from coordinate 555 downwards.
CCAGCCGATCCTTGACGGCCTTGATCAACTTGGCTATTTCGACCGTGTTGCCCGATGGAGCCGTGAAACAAGTACCGGCGATCGACGCGAGCTGGTCGATCTGCCCGAAGAACTTTCATTCTGGAGCCGTATCAACGCCAAGGGCGAAACGTGCATCGGCCAGAAATGCCCGGATTTTGAGCCGTGTTTTATTACCCGAATGCGTGCGAATGCGGACGCCGCCGATATCATCGTTGTCAATCATCATCTTTTCTTTGCCGATCTTTCCGTTCGCGGAAATCAATTCGGTAAGGTCATACCAGATTATTCGGCGGTCATCTTCGACGAGGCGCATTTGATCGAAGATATCGCGGCCGATTATTTTGGATTTCAAGTTTCCAATTTTCAAGTTGACGAGCTTGCCCGCGACGCCGCCACGCTGCCGTTGGCGGACGCGAACGCGACACGCGAAATTGACAGGATCGCCTCAAAGATCGCGGGCCTATCTGACCAGTTCTGGATCCGCTTCACAGAAGCGCGTTTTGACGGCCGGTTTCCGCTCTATCTTGAAGCATT
>JADYZI010000123.1 GCA_020853255.1 Acidobacteriota bacterium | reverse complement strand
TGATAATCTCTTTCTGTTTTCGACCCAAGGGCTCACACAAACCACGCTCATTTCTTGATCTATTAAAGCCTATGAAGTGTACCGTCTGCCAACGCGAACTCGCGCCGAATTTGTCGATGTGCTTCAGATGCGGAGCTATGGTGAACGATTCCGTTCGTGAAGAACTCGCTGCCAGCATAACGCCTATCTCAACCCCCATGAAACGAATAAATTCAGAAGTCCCGGAAGTCCCGCGTCAGGCAGTTTCAGAGGCCAAACCTGTCGTCCGCCGCAGCCACACCGCGGACCTGTCCGTAAAAAAGACCAGCCAGACGCTCGCGGAATTCAAGAACCCTAACGCATCGATGCCGGAATGGCGGATACAGCTTCAAAATTCGGTCCGCCAGCGCACCGGCCGTGTCGCGGCAGAACCGATCGCGACGAATGCCGTTTCGCCTGCGGCACGTACCGGGCGTAACGCCGCCGCACTGAAAGTTCAACAGGATCAGGAAGCGGAGAACGCCGTCGATCTAAAGGTTGCCAACGCGCTCAAACGCATTGAGCAATCGCGCCGCCGCTATCTGCCGACCGAAAAAGCTCGCGAGGGCATCCGCGTTGCGAAGGCCGCGGCCGGCAAAGCGTATCCATTTAACGTTGTGTCACGATCAGCCGATCTTCCTGAACGTCCGGCATCGCCTGCACCCGAAGCGGCCCCGGCCGTTCGCCCGCGTCTTGTTTCAACGCTCAAGATCGAAAAAAAGCGGTACGATACGAACAAACTGGTGCCGATACCGGAGGCCGAATATATGGCCGAACCGGCCGAAACTGAAGGACCGACGCCCGGCTTGCGCGAGAATTGGTCGCAAAAGATCGAGATCAGTGCGCCGGACGACATAGACAAGGCCGCCGCTCCGGCCGAGATCGTTGAAACCGACGAGTCTGTAGTTGAGCCCGAAACTGACGAGATCGACGATCTCGCGCCGCTGTCGATGCGGTTCAACTCAGGCCTGTTCGATCTGATCATCGGCGGGTTTGCGAGCTTTATCCTGTTTTCGCCGTTCATCGGCATTTTGGATAACTGGGCGTCGCTGAACGGCCTTTTGCTTTACTCGGCCATTTTCCTGGCGGTGATGTTCATATACCTGACCGCGTCGATCGCCATTCTTGGCAGGACGTTCGGAATGAAACTCTTCTCGCTCGATATCGTCGATATTGAACAGAGCGAATTCCCGACACTGCATCAGGCCGCGGTGAGTTCGAGTGTCTATCTGATCTCGCTCGTTCTTGGCGGACTTGGCTTTTTGCCGCTCTTTTTTAACGAAGAGCGTCGGGCCGCGCATGACCTTGTTTCAGGCACGATCCTGGTACGTGGGGCCTGATAGCGAAAACCGAAGCCCGCGCGTAAGCAACGGCGTCGGTTCCTGCCCTAGCGTTTGGATCGTGCTCACACACCGGTATCAGTATTTTGTCCTAAACTTTTGATATAGAATAATTAAGGCCGCCGATCTGGACGGCCTTTCTTCTTTTTTGCAAGTGAACACGCACACGCTTGACCTGATCACCGCAGAGCTATCGGACGAACTTACCGGCCGGCGGCTTGGCCGGATCTTTCAGCTCGGACGTGGCGAGATCGCGTTCGACCTGCGGCCGTCGGGCTCACGATATCTCTACATCGACATCCGGCCGGCGGAACCCGCGGCCTATCTGATCACACGGCGGCTAAAGGACCTTGAAAGGGCCTCAGGCAACCTGCTTCCGTTCGCACACTCGTTGAAGAAACGCGTCTCCGGTGCCGAAATAATATCGATCGAACGGATCCCAAATGAACGGGTCCTCAATATCACCTTGGAGGCCGAGGATGAATTTGGCACAGCCGAAACTCTTTCGCTTATCGTGCAGCTCACCGGCAGATCGGCAAACGTTTTTCTGACCGGTGCGGATGATCTTATCCTCGACCGTGCGCGCGACACGCTCGGTAACGGCCAGCATATCGGAGAAAAGTACGCGCCCCCTGAACGGGTAGTTAGAGCGGAAGAGCGCTCTACGGAAGCCGATCAAGCGGTTGCGGCCAAACGCGAAACTCCGTCCGAATCGCTCGACCGCCTTTACACCGCCCAGGCCGCTGAACAGAAGTTTGAAAGCCTCGCCCGTGCTGCATCTGGAAAGATCGCGGCAGAGATGCGGAAACGCGAAAAGCTGATCGCCAACCTGCAAAACGACCTGACTACACACGGAGACGCAGGAGAATGGAAACGACTGGGTGACCTGCTGCTATCCAACGTCGCGACCGCCCGCCGCGAAGGGCCATCCATCATCGTTACAGATTATTTTGACGAATTGCTTCCCGAAATACCCATCGCGGCCGACGAGAACGATTCCGTCACCGAAGCCGCCGAGAAATATTTTCGCCGCTATACAAAGGCCCGCAACGCGGCCGCTCAACTATCACAGCGACTTGAGAAATTAAAGGCTGAAATGCGGGGACTCGAACAGCGAAAGGCGGCCATCGAAAAAGCTATTGATGAAAAAGATATCGAATTTATAGAAGCGGCTTTGACCAAGGAGCAGCCGGCCGCGCGGCAAAAGGACAAACGAAAACTCCCCGAAACCGGCGGCGTCGCACGGCGGTTCATTTCTTCTGATGGTTTTGAAATACTTGTTGGAAAGCGGGCAAAAGATAATGACGTGCTTACGTTCAAGGTGGCAAAGTCGCTCGATACGTGGATGCACGCCGCCGATTATCCTGGCTCACACGTTGTCATCCGCAATCCAAATCGTGCGGAGATCCCTCACCGTACACTTCTCGAAGCAGCTCAACTCGCAGCGTTCTATAGCCAGGGCAAGGCCCAGGTAAAGGCCGCTGTTCACTTCACGCAGAAAAAGTTTGTCAACAAACCGAAAGGGGCCGCACCCGGCCTGGTCAGCTTGGCAAGTTTCAAGACATTGTTAGTGGAGCCGGGAGTTCCGGAAGGAGTTACGCCCGCGTGATATGGCCCAGTTCCCCACTTGGATCAGTGGTTTCACTGCGTTGGATCTTCATTCACAACTTTCCGCACGACCTCTTCCATCTTTCTGACATCGGTCGGATTCGCCCCGCGAAAGACGCCGCGCAGTCGGCCGTCGCGATCGATGAGAAAACTTTGCGGTATGCCCGGGAATTTGCTTATCTTTAAGAAATTCGCCTGCAGCGTTGTATCTGCATACGCTATCGGATAATTGATCTTCAGCTCGGCCGCAAAATTATCGATCGCGTGCACATCTTCATCATCGGTGTTGAGGCCAAGAACCTCGAAACCCTGCTGCCCGAGGCTTTCCTGCATCTTTACGAGCGCCGGTATCTCAGACCGGCACGGCCCGCACCACGTCGCCCAAAGATTGACGAGCATCACCTTGCCCGTTTTGTCGTTAAGCGTGAACGTATTCCCATCCAACCCCTTGATCTCGGCCGCTGCGACCGCTGAGGCAAGCTTTGGATAACCCGAACCAGGTGCGCCAGCCGGAGCCTCAGGGCCGCTCTGACCGGCTTGGTTCGCCGGGCCATTCTGCGAACTTGCCGCGCCTGAACAAGCCGACAGCAAGCCCGCGATAACCAGAAGAAGTGCAAACGGAATAAATTTTGAACAAACTGCTTTCATCTCTAACTTTAAAACGGATAATCGAGGCCGATTCCTGATCCTCCGATCTTTTCCCTCGCCAGGCTCAATCTTTCAACCTAAGGACGATCAGAGTTGCCGCCACAAACATTCCAAACATTAGCATCAACACTATCTGGTTCACAACCTCGTTCATCCACGGATGAAGGAAAGTCACATAGCCGCTGAGGTCATCCGGCAGCTTTCGGAT
>JADYZI010000122.1 GCA_020853255.1 Acidobacteriota bacterium | reverse complement strand
TCACGGCATTAAAGGAACTCGGCGGTGCCGCGGTCGCGGTCGAAACGAACGGAAAGGTGGTTATAAAAAGTAACGGATGCCCTTTCGCCGATGCCGTATCGGAACACCCTGAGGTATGCAAGGTCGCCGAATCATTGGTCCAGGAGATCGTCGGCGAACCCGTAACCGAGATCTGCGAACGTAAGCCGTTTCCAAAATGCAGGTTTGAGATCTCCGGATCTGACTAGGTCAGGCCTCGTCATCGTCCTCGTCCTCCGGAGAATATTGTTCATAACCGTGGGCATCGTCGTAATAATACCCGCCTTCATTTTCTGGCTTTTCGTGTTCGGCCCCAATAGTTTTACAATTCTCTTCGTTCCGTTCTTTTGGCTCCGGCATCATAGAGTTATTATGAGGTCTGTCTAGGCCTCATCCAAAACAGATCTTATGCGGTTTCGAAACTATCTATACGTTTCAGTGGTGATGTTCGCGGCGGTGACGGCGACCTGGTTCGCGGCGCGGTCTTCCGCCGAGCGTGTTCTCCCCGACGTAAACAACGATTACCAGATCGGGGCTACGCTGTGGATGCAGAAGGCGGGCGAATACCGTGCCCTCGCATATCAGGCGTTCAACATCGCTCAGCTTCGGCTTGATGCCGATCTGGAAAAGAAAAACATCAAGAAACTCCCAAAGGCCGAACGCAAAAAGCCGCGGGCGATAATGGTCGATATCGATGAAACGATGCTCGACAATTCGCCGGCCCAAGCCTACGGGATCATCAACCACCGACCTTTCAACAATGATGATTGGTACGCCTGGGGCAGGCTGAAAAAAGCCAAACCGATACCGGGAGCCGTCGATTTTGTAAACTATGCGGTATCGAAAGGCGTTAAGGTATTTTTTGTATCAAACCGCGATGAGGCCCAAAAGCCTGAGACGGTGGCAAACCTGATCAGCGCCGGGTTCAATGATATCTCAGCCGATAACGTGCTTCTGCGTCAGCGTGACGCAAACGGCAGGTCGATCTCTACCAAAGAGCCTCGACGCGAGTTCATTTTGCGGAAATACCGGATCGTGATGTTCATCGGTGATAACCTCGACGATCTTGCGGACGTGTTCGAGAAAAGGAGCGTCGAGGACCGATTTGCCGAGGTAGAAAAGGCCCGTGCGCTATTTGGCGGCCGCTACATTGTGCTCCCGAACGCAATGTACGGAACCTGGGAAAACGCCCTGTATGGCTACGACAACAGCCTGAATGCGGAAGAAAAAGAGAAGCTCCGTGCGGCGGCGCTGGAATTGCCGTAGTCAATCTCGGGCGTCAGCCGAAACGTTCTTATCGACGATCGTAAAGATCGAATACTGCCGGCGAACCGCTTCGGGGCGTTTGTGTTATAACGAAAGGTGATACACGATTATACTGATATCGTTCTACCAAAGATCGCTAAAAACCTAAAACAACGAATGAAACCAATTAGATCGATCCTGTCGTTCATTTTTGTAGCCGCTTTTTGTCTTGACCCGATCGCTGTATTGGCCCAGCAGGCGACACCCGCCCGGAAGTTTGATCTAACGATCGACAATATAATGCGCGGGCCGGCGTTGGTCGGTTATGAGCCGACCGGTGTTCGGTGGTCGCCGGACAGTAAAAAGATCTACTTCAACTGGAAGCGGGCCGACGAGCCGCGAAACGGCGAAACGTCCGTTTATGTCGTCAACGCCGATGGCGGCGGCTTACGAAAACTTTCAGAGGAAGAAGCGAAACAAACTCCGCCGGCGGGAGGCGACACTTCGGACGATAAAAAGTCGGTTGTTTTTACCGATGGCGGCGATATTTTCCTTTACAACAACCAAACCGGCGAACGGCGGCAATTGACCAAAACAGCCGATGTTGAAGGAAATCCGCGATTCATTGGAGATCAGCGGCATATCTCGTTCACGCGGCAGAACAATCTGTATTCCTTCTCGCTCGACACGGGAATGCTCGAGCAATTGACCGAGATACGGGCTGCAGGCGGCACCGGCGGCACCGCTGCGGGTGGACCGGGCGGCGGAGCTTTTGGCGGAGGCGGCCAGGACACAGCACGACGCGGAACCGACAGCCAGGAAGCCCTGAAAAAGGAAGAAATTGCGCTGCTTGATGTCGTGCGCGAACGGGTCGAAAAGCGCGAATCGGACACCAAGAAACGCGAAGAACGAGAAAAAGGCCGGCGCAAACCGTTTCAGCTTATCGCAGGGCAGAACGCCGGAAACATGTCGCTCTCGCCCGACGGCAAGTCCGTGATCGTCATGGTCAATCAGAGTGCGGCCGGAGCAAAAAATACGATCGTTCCAAACTACGTCACCGATTCCGGCTATACCGAGGACATTCCGGGCAGGACAAAGGTTGGCGACGCTCAGGGCAGCAATCGAATTGCGATCATCAGCGTCGAGACCGGTGAATCGAAATGGATCGATCACGGCCAACGCTTAGCGGCCGCTCCGTCGAAGACTGAAGCAAACACAACCGGTGAAGCAGCTTCCGCGCGTCAGGGCCAGGGAACCGGACGTGCGCCGCAGCCGCGTGACCGCGATGTGCAATTATCGGCTCCGGTCTGGTCGGACGACGGCAAGAATGCGGTCATGCAAGGGCGATCCGTCGATAACAAAGACCGGTGGATAATGCATCTCGACCCGGCGACGGGCAAGACAAAGGTGCTTGCCGACATGCACGACGAAGCATGGATCGGCGGGCCCGGCGGCTTTACGCTCGCATGGCTGCCTGACAACAAGCGTGTGTATTTCCAATCGGAACGCGACGGGTTCTCACACCTTTACACAGTATCGATCGACGGTGGAACACCGGTCCAACTGACCTCGGGGGCGTTTGAAGTTTCGGATGTTCGTTTGTCCAACGACAAGACCAAGTTCTATTTCACATCAAGCGAAGGCAGCTTCTTCGAACGAAATCTTTATTCAATGCCGATCGATGGCGGCACGCGAACGCGTCTGACATCGATGCCGGGCAACAACCAGGCTACAATTTCTCCCGACCAATCGACGCTCGCCATTGTCCGGTCGTTCGCCAACAAGCCGCCGGAGCTGTACATCGCTCCAAATAAGACCGGAGTAAGCGAAGCCGAGATAAAGCAGGTCACCGATTCGCCGACCGATGAATGGAAGTCGTATAAGTGGATCGTGCCGCCGATCGTTTCGATAAAGGCCCGCGACGGCGCGACCGTTTACGGACGGCTTTACAAACCCGCCAATTTCAAAAAAGGCGGCCCGGCGGTGGTGTTCGTTCACGGTGCCGGTTATCTGCAGAACGTTCATAATTGGTGGAGCAGCTATTACCGCGAATACATGTTCCATCATCTACTGATGGAAAAAGGCTATGCGGTTTTGGACATAGATTATCGAGGATCGGCCGGTTACGGCCGCGACTGGCGAACCGGCATTTACCGCTTTATGGGCGGCAAGGACCTGACCGACAATGTTGACGCGGCGGCGTATCTTGTCAATGAGCACGGCGTTGACGCGAAGCGGATCGGCGTTTACGGCGGTTCGTATGGCGGATTTATCACACTGATGGCGATGTTCACAACGCCGGATGTTTTCGCGGCCGGTGCGGCGCTTCGGCCCGTGACCGATTGGGCGCATTACAACAACGGCTACACGTCGAACATTCTAAACCTGCCGCAGAGCGATCAGGAAGCTTATCGCAAGAGCTCGCCGATCTATTACGCGGCCGGCCTCAAGGGCGCTCTTTTGATCTGTCATGGCATGGTGGACGTAAACGTTCATTTCCAGGACAGCGTGCGGCTTGCGCAAAGATTGATCGAACTGAGAAAGGAAAATTGGGAACTGGCTCCTTATCCGGTCGAAGATCACGGTTTCGAACAACCGACCAGTTGGGCCGATGAATACAAACGGATATTCAAGCTATTTGAAACGAACCTTAAGGCTCCGCCTGCGTCAAATCCATCAACACAGAAAAGGAAATAACAAATTTGGTTGCTGAAAAGTGATCTGGCGGGTCGAAGGAATCGGCTCAGTGCTCTCTAATACTTGGTTTTTGTTGAAATGGATTAGCCGTGGCAAGCTGAGAGAGTTCTTTGAAGAACTTGTTATTGAATTGCCGCGTCTTTTAGACGCGGTGTCACAATTGCTTAGCTGCGGAGCAGCAAAATGAATGTAGCCGCAGGTGGAGCGTAGCGGAACCTGGGGTATGGCGGGAAAATGATTCGCAAGCCCGCGAAGCGGGCGACAGAAAGTTCTCGGTAAGCTTTGATCCCAGATCAGGCATTCAGAGTTTAACCGAGCTCTAATTGACAACAAACAGAATCGTCTTGTTCATCTAGTTCCTTGGTTCAAAAAGAAAACCACGGAACAAGATGAACAAGACGGAACAAAAGAAACACATTGACCCAGATTTTTCACAAGGCCCTCTAATGCATGATCCAGGTTTATGCCTCGCGGCCTAGAGACTCTTTCGAAAAAGGTAAGACATTCGAATAAAGAACCGCTGGCCGTCGCGGCGAAAGCCTTCGTCGAAACGGTTGCGATATTCGTTGAACGCACGGTAGTTCGAGTTGTCATTGTAGCCGACATAAAACGCCGTTCCAGGATTTGGGCTCCAGCCAAAAAGCAGCTGCGAATTGAAGGTGCCGTCAATGGTCTCGTAGTCCATGCGGACGCGTGCGAACGTAAATCTCGTGAATTGATAGGTTGAGCGGAGCGAATATATATTCGAGTCGTACGCGACCAATTTGGTATCGTTTCGCGTGAGTTTTTCGCGTTCGTAGCTAAGTTCAAGGCTCCACGGGTCGGTCGGTTGAAGGCCGAGTTCGATCTCGTAGTTGAAACTGAAACCTCTACCTGGGTCCAGCTTCGAACTTCCAAGCAGTGCCGCCGGCGACACGCGCGGAAATCGTTCGCTTGCGCCAAAGTCAAAATCAAAATCGTTTGTCGTTATGCCGAAATCAAACCCTATTTCAACCCGTTTTCCGAATTCTTTTTCAATGCCGCCGTCCATTGTAAATTGCCCGGCCTTGCGAAAATTTTCGCCGAAAAAGATACCTTGCTGATTTGCGTTTCGCCGAGCGCCGAACTCATCTTCATATATTCTGGCAAATTCGTAATCTGTCCCGGTGCGAATGCTGAATTGATTTTGAAAATTCCAGTCGGTGTCAAAACTCGACCGTAGCTGCTGCATTCTGCCGCTTTCATCCATCGCAAAACTAACGGACGAGCGGGTCGAGAAACCGATCAGAGCACGTTCAGGATCCGGCTCAATGCCGAGTCTCACCGAGCCGTTTGCACCGTGCGTGTTCGTCCGCCGCGTAAAACCAACATCCGCCCGATAATCGCGGCTTCGGCCGCTGACGCCAACGCGGTATCCAAAATTGCGGCCTGTATAATCGTAATTTGACTGATACGCGACACCCGTGCCAGATCGATATTCAGATGCGTCGATGTCGGGGTTGTAAAAACTTCGGTTCGAATTTGTCCCGACAACCTGAAAGTCGATAAATGTCTGCGGGTCTAACTGAAATTTGCCGTCTGCTCCCGCCAAATTATTGTGCCGCCGCGCTCCAAAATGATAGGTCGTCGCGATCATGCCGATGTTCGACTGAACACCAAAATCCCGTTTCAGCCGCAGGACGCCGACATAAGCTTTTGCGTCAGTATTCGGAAATCGGTCAACCGCCGTGAGCACGCCAAACGTGTTGCGGCCGGTCTTGCCCGTTAGTTTGAACGCCACGTCCGGATCGGCGATCGTACGCGTGTTCACGACCTGAAGCGGTGTTTGGAAATAGTCGATGCCTTCGAGAAAGAAGGGACGTTTTTCGGGAAAAAAGATCGGGAAACGCTCGTTTGCCCGAACGACAGGCGCATCCGCCTCGACCTCCGCAAAATCAGGATTCACGGCTGCATCAAGCGTAACATTCGGCGTGATCTGATATTTTATCGAAACGCCGACATCTGCTTTCATCGGCCCGCCCTGGAGCCTCGAACCCAAAGGATGCGACAGATCCTCTATCCGTTCGGCGGTTTTGCTCACCGTGACGCTCGGCACGATCTCGAGCGCCCGTTCGGTCTTGATATCGTTTAGCCCGGTGATCTTCCCTATCTGACTGAGCGTCGAAATGCTCCGCTGTATCGGCATCCATGAGTTGTTCTCATCATTCAATCGCGGCATTCGGCGGCCTAGATTAAAGCCCCAAAATTTTCCTTTCCCGGCCGCGTAACGAAGCGATTTGAACGGTATCCGCACCTCGACCGAATAGCCATCGTCGAGCAAAATACCCTTTGACTCCATGACGATATCGACACTGAAGTCAGGCCCTCCGAATCCGCCGCCTCCGCCGCCTTCGATCCCGTCCGCCTGAATTCCAAGCGGGTTAAAGTAAAGCTGATAGGCCCGCCGCTGGTCGTTGAACGTATCGAGCGTTACGCTTACGTTAGCATCCGAAGACACTTCGTCGCGCTTTGCCACACTCGCCCGCACCAAATTCGGATCGTCAAGCGCATGCCAGGCAATGAACAGGTTATTTTCGTCGTACCCGACATATGCGATCGTTTCACGCGAAGGCGCAATGTTGTCACCGGGCTGGATCTGGACAAAATCCTTAAAAACCGCGGCGCTTTTCCATATCGCGTCATCGATCTTCCCGTCTATCACAGGCGGAGTGTCGAATTTCGGGATCGTGACCGGAGACCGCTTTTCGACTGGTATCTGTATTGTCCGCGCACCCTGCTCCTGAGCCGTGATGCACAGATATGCGGTAAGAATAAATAGTATTGCGAAACCAAATCTCTTCATTTATCGGTGCGATCGTTCGTCGGATGTAAAACGCAGATCACGGAAACCGAAATTGTTGCATTCATTCGCCATTTTGACAAATCCGCACCTGAATTTCTGGCCAGCTATGTCATTTATATCAACATTGAAAGTGCAGCGTATTTAATGGATAATATTGCGTTTCCGGCAAGTGTTTGAGGGGAACAGACGAAAACATGCGCATACTTGTAACCGGCGGTGCCGGATTCATCGGCTCGCATTTATGTGAGCGACTGCTGGCCGAAGGCGGCGAGGTTGTGTGCCTGGACAATTTTTTCACCGGGCGAAAGGAGAACATCTCGCGCCTGATGGATGACAAACGGTTCGAACTTATCCGTCACGACGTGATCGAGCCGATCCTGCTTGAGGTGGACCAAATATACAACCTCGCGTGTCCGGCGTCTCCGGTCCATTACCAGTACAACCCGGTCAAGACCGTAAAGACCAGTGTCATGGGCATGATCAACATGCTTGGCATGGCAAAGCGTGTAAAGGCCCGCATTCTGCAAGCCTCGACGAGCGAGGTTTACGGCGATCCGCTCATTCATCCGCAGACCGAAGACTATTTTGGCAATGTTAACCCCATCGGCCTGCGGAGCTGTTATGACGAAGGCAAACGAGTCGCCGAAACGCTGATGATGGACTATCATCGCCAGAACGGCGTAGATACTCGTATCGTCCGTATTTTCAATACTTACGGCGAACGAATGCTCGAGGACGACGGCCGCGTCGTGTCAAATTTTGTCGTCCAGGCATTAAGGGGCGAAGAGTTGACCATCTACGGCGACGGCACACAAACGCGTTCCTTCTGCTACGTCAGTGACTTGGTAGACGGCCTTATCAAATTGATGAACACCGAGGCTGAAGATATTCATCACCCGGTAAATATCGGCAATCCGTCGGAATTTACTATGAACGAACTTGCCGAAGCGGTGGGCCGAACAAGCGGCAAACAGATAAGCGTCCGCTATCTTCCGCTGCCGGCCGATGATCCGAAGCAGCGGCGGCCCGATATTGGCCGGGCCCAGCGGCTGCTTAACTGGAACCCGCGCGTTCCGCTCGACGGAGGCCTTAAGAAGACGGTCGATTACTTTGCCGCACGTCTTTGAAATACCGAGCCGGGCTTGTTAGCCTATTTCCCTGCTTGAAGATCCATTATGAAAATACTTATCACCGGCGGTGCGGGATTCGTCGGCAGCCATCTCGCCGATAGATTGATCGCCGAAGGCCATGAGATAACTGTCATCGACGACCTTTCCACCGGAAAATATTCGAATGTCGAACATCTCGAAGGCGCTGGAAATTTCCGCCTTATCATCGACACCGTCCGGAACGAGCAGCTGCTGGAAGAACTGGTGCGCGAGGCCGACCACGTGTATCACATGGCAAGCGCCGTCGGCGTGCGCTTGATCATGGAACAGCCCGTAAAAACGATCGAAACGATCTTTCACGGCACAGACGCGATCCTTAAATTCTGTTCGCGTTATCGCAAACGCGTCCTTATTCCGAGCACTTCCGAAGTTTACGGCAAAGGCGCGAGCGTCCCGTTCAAAGAGGACGACGACCTTCTGACCGGTGCGACCGACAAGCACCGCTGGGCATACGCCTGTGCAAAAACGCTTGACGAATTTCTCGCTCTTGCCCATTGGAAAGAAACGCGGCTGCCCGTCGCGGTGGTGCGCCTCTTTAACACCGTCGGACCGCGGCAGACGGGGCAATACGGCATGGTGGTCCCGCGATTTGTTCAAGCGGCCATAAAGAACGAACCGATCGAGGTCCACGGCGACGGCACGCAGTCCAGGTGCTTTGGACATGTTGCGGACGTCGTTGACGGCTTATGCAAGCTTCTTCATTCGAACAAATGTCTTGGCCAGGTGATAAATCTTGGCAACGATGAAGAAGTAACGATAACGGGGCTTGCCGAACGGGCCATCGCGCTGACAAACAGCACCAGCCAGATCCGCTATATTCCCTATTCCGAAGCATACGGCGAAGGCTTTGAGGACATGCGCCGCCGGGTCCCAAGCCTTGAAAAGGCCGCCCGCCTGATCAGCTATAAGCCAACCCGAACCCTTGACGACATCATCAATGATGTAGCCCGTGAATTTCGCGAAAACGCGGGCGCGACTACCGCATGATAAAGCTCGATCCTATCTCAGCTCTGCTTAAGGCCGTTACTGGTCCGATCATCCTCGTCCTGCTGTCGGCAGGCTTCGCGCTTGGCCAGTCGGGCGGCATCAAGGGCCGTGTGCGAAACAATAGCGGCAGCGGTATTGCAAATGCCTCGGTCTCGCTGACAAAAGGTACGGATATCGTAAAGACGGTCAAGACCTCGCCGGATGGAAACTTTGAGATGGGCGGTATCACTCCGGGTATTTACGGCCTTCGCGTTGAAGCTGACGGCTATGCTTCCGGATCAAAATTTGGCGTCGAGGTCAAAAAGGACAAGGTCCGCGACCTCGGCAGCAATCTTTTCCTGAACGTCGATCAGGGTTCATTGGTGATCCTTCGCGGAAGCGTTTTTTTCAAAGAAGGAACGAGCGTAACCGGGGCAAAGGTAAAGCTGGAACGCATAAATGCTGACGGTACGACCAAGGAACTCGCCTCGGTCTATTCCAGTTCAAGCGGCGAATTCACGTTCCGCCAGCCACCCGGCGGAACGAAATTCAGGGTAACGGCGAAATATAAAGGCGTCAGCGGCGTTAAGGAAATAGTCGTTGATAATCCTGCCGTCTATCAGGTAGCCATCTCGCTCGATCTTTCGAGCGCGGACAAATAGGTATAACGCACAGGATCTAATTTATAGTTTCCGAGATCTCGTCCGCCTGCTGCATCGCTTGTACATCGTTCGCATCGGCGACTATCAGCGGAAATTCTTCAAGCACGACCGCATCCGCAAGCGTCTGCACCCAATAGGTCCCCGCGGTCGGAAATACAACGTTCACAAAGAAGCTGACATTGTCGGTAAACCCGCCCGGTGTCAGGGCGATAGGCGTCGCCTGCGATGAGACGACCAGATCGATCTTGTCCGGCGATAGAATGCGCACCTCGGTCTCGTGCGTGCCTTCGCCCATCCAATGATTTATCACGGCAAACTTGATCAGAGACACGGGCAATTTCTCGACCATGATGTTTTGAAAGATACCCATCAGCGATATCTTATTGCCCATCTCAATGCGAACGTCATCGCACATGAGGGTATAACGGAGTGTTAGGTGTTGTTCAATGTCCATCGTTTCGCCTATAAAAGTGGCAATCGGCTCGGGGTTTCAATCTACCGGCCTTCACGGTGCCGAAACAAGCGTGTTTTTCGATTCTGACTTTTCCAAGCCTGAGGGTCAAGAGTATAATTGGAAAATACCTGGATGCGGTTTTCTATCGGTATGTTGGATTACGTTCTGATCGGTCTATGTCTCTCGCTTGTCGGGGTTGCTGGTTTGCAGTTGACGTATATGGTCTACCTTGACCGCATTGACCGTGAACGCCGCAAACGCATCGTGCAGCTTGAGCACCGCTGCAGCGAGCTTTCCGCCAGGCTTGCCTCGGCCAGTGCCCGCATTCAGCAACAGGACCAGATCATCGAAAAGTTCGAAGTTGTTCCTCGCCAGTCAGACGAGATATGGGCCGATCTGCTGGACGAATGATCGCCTATTTCAATTCGGCGATCGTCGCTCCCCAGCCACCTGAAAATTCGTCCCCAGACCTAAATCCTTTAACAAATTCGGTGTCAGCCAACACACCACGCACTATCTCTCGCTGAACGCCTATTCCTTTTCCGTGGATTATCCGAACAAGGCGGAATCCTTTCTTCCTCGCTTCCGCTAGATATGCAATGAGTACCGACTTCACTTCCTTTGGCCGAAACGCATGCAGGTCGATCGAGTCGGTTATCTCCAGTTCGACCGGTTCGCCAAACGGATCGATCAGATCGTTTTCATCGGTCATTTGGACTTCTGCATGTACTGGGCTATGTCTTCCGGAGGCGTAAGCTTGATCCGGTTCTTGTCGCGGAACACATTGAACCGCTTTTCGTCCATCCGGCCTTCGGGATGCCGAAGCTGAAGCGTAAATGTTTTGTTGTCGCCCTGTCCCTCGACCTTCAGCGGCAGAGTGCCCCAGACATCGCCGGATGAACGCCAAACCGTGTAGAAACTTTGATCGTACTTATCGAAAGCAAGGACGAGAATGCCGTCAAAATCCGGTTCGACCCCGTCTATTGCCTTGACCTGATTCGTTCGCGTCAGGATCACCCAATTTCCCGGCGAGCCGACCTTCTCGCGCAGACCAACTTTATCACCGGTATCCGAATCGAGACGCTGCCAGGTTACGAATTTACGGTTATTCGCCTGGAAGAACACGATATCGCTGGGTACTTGAAGCTCGACCTGGCGGCCGAACAGCCATCCGGCCGGAGCGGGCGAGATCGACGGATCGAGTTTTACCTCGTACCAGATGTCATACTTGTCCTCGATCTTTTCCGGCTCATTTGCTTCTTTTGCCGCCTCGATCTCCTCATTCCGAGTCTTTTTCCCAGGCTTTTGGTCCGGTTTGGATGCGTCGTCAACATCCGGGGACTCCTGCTTCGGAACGAACTTCCACGTCATTATTTCAAACGTCGATCCGCTGGCAAGCTTGAACAGGATATTTTCCGGCGCCATGTCCGGGACAAGCCTGAGATTTGAGGCAGCCCGAAGCTGGCCCGCGGCCTGCGGAGATTGGGCCCCAAATTCCTCGGCAAGCTTCTTTGATTTTTCCAGTACTGCGTCAGTAATGACATGCTGAGCCTCGATCCACCCTTCGGTCCCAACATCGTCATGTGCCCGAACGCGGTACCACAGGACCTTTTCAAAGGTGATTTCGTCCAGTTTATCCAGCTTGTCGCCCCGTTTCACCTCAAGCAGATCGGCCGCAACGACCGCATAAGAAGTGCGGATCTGTGCTGATCGCGAGATCACTGTGGCCGAATCTGTCAGGCCGATAGCGGTCGAAACGCCGCCAAGCGCGCTGTCAAGCAGCCCGCAGCCGGTTTGAAAAACCAACACGGCCGCGATGGCAAAAAATGCAGAGAATTGTCGGATACGCGTGATCATTGTTGAGTTAGCTTCCGCCAGTTATTATAGCCGAGTTTGTCGAGAAGTGCCTTTTGCTTTCCGGAAATTTTGGGTTTTATGCGCAACACAATGCCCGGGCCTTCTTCAAGTCCCGCTCCCTCTATGATGCCGTTCCAGGCGATCGGCTTTGCCCCTTTTATATAATCCGCGACCACACCGGCGAGCTCCGGTAACTGTTCAAACCGTTTCAAGACCACCATATTGCCGTCGGCTGGTTCAGTGGGCGGGCGATTCGCCGCGAAGATATCGTGAAGTATATTTTCGATCGATCGTTTTCCGTTCGATCTCTCCAAAAGAACAAGGTCGGCCAGAAACGCCACGGCCATACCGCGGGCGTAAAGCTGCGTGTCCGCGCCGGACCAACGCTCGCGCGACGCTTCGATCAGGGAACGGCGCGGAGTGATAGCAGCATCGATATTGCGTGCCCGGGATAGTGTGTCCAGCGTATCCTCGAATCGGATCCGGTTTGTGGCAACACCCGTCTTCAGCGACTGGTAGAGGGCAAATCCTTCATAAAACCAATCGTAACGGCCAGTCAAATTTACGCCATTCGGCAGCCAAAGATGAAAGATCTCGTGCCTAAGCTGTTCATGCAGCCGCTGAAGCGACTGAGTCCTGAAAGGCATATCCGATGATGTTACGGCTACGGTAGGCCCCCGCGTTTCGGCCTCCCACACGCCTTTGCTGACACCAGCCTGCGGCATCGGGAGAAGAACGACATAGGCATGTTCGACCGGAGCACCACCAAAGATCTTTTTATACTCGTCATAGATCTCGGCCGCCATGGCACTGGCTTCAGCATCCGTGAACAGCCACTGTCCGCCGATAATTAAGGTCAAAGCGGAGTTGCCGCGCTGACCGTCCATCTGCCTCAATTCTTTGCCGATGACGAAGGCTGAACGCTCAACGTTTGCAAATTCGTACACACGATCCGGCCGCGAAGTTTGCGCTCCGGCCAGTTTCCAACTATCGGGCACCGTTATTGCGATGCGGGCGCCGGCTTTGCCGGCATCCGGCACGAGCGGCAAAACGTCGTCGAGAAAGATCAGGCCCGTTTCCGCGCCGATCCACGATGCGTGTGCGGCCGATCGTCGGTCGGCCAGCGTTCGCAGATCGACAACATAGCTGAATGCCGAAAATTCTTTCTCCGCGACATATTCAGCCGTATTGAATGCCTTAAAGGCAACGGGCTCTCCGGCCGCGTCGGTAATCTGCACTTCAGAGATTCGCCGCCCAAGGCCAGGTGCACCGATAGCCGACTTCAGGAATGACAGCCCTCGACGCGAACGAACCGGCGACGCCCATTTTCCGGAAACGGCTGCGGCCTGACGGGCTGGATAGAAGGTGATGCTGCCTTCGAAATAAACTTCCTGGGCCCTGGCCTCAAAATGAATTGAAACGGCCAGTAGCAGAATAAAAATCGCCTTTCCCATCTTTGACATCGAAAATGGCTCAGAACTAAACTGTTGATTCTCGGTACACCTTTTAGCCCCCTGTGGGCATCTTCAAAGGATAGAGGCTTTTATGAGCGTTATCAAAATCATTATCTACGCTCTTATCCTGCTGCTCGGGCTGCTGTTCCTGGGCCGCTTCTTTGGTTGAACTTCGGTGTCTTTGGAAACTGCGGACATCGATCCTTGCATTCGCGGCGGATGCGATGCAGCGTTTCGACAGTTTTAGGTTAGCTTGATACGCGGGCCGAAAGGGCCGCATTTTCATTTCTTATGAATGATCTACGAAAGATCAAAAGGGCTCTGATAAGCGTATCCGACAAGAACGGCCTGGCTCACTTTGCCAAGGGCCTTACGGTCTTGGGTGTTGACATTATCTCGACTGGCGGCACCGCTAAAAGCCTGCGCGAAGCGGGCTTGAACGTCACCGACGTTTCAGATGTGACCGGCTTTCCGGAAATGATGGATGGCCGCGTCAAAACCCTGCACCCAAAGATCCACGGCGCATTTCTGGCTCTTCGCGATGATCCCGCGCACGTCGCCGCCATGGAACAGCATTCGATCGAACCGATCGATCTGGTTGTTGTCAATCTATATCCGTTCGAACAGACGGTTGCAAAGGAAGGCGTTTCATTGGAGGAGGCGGTCGAGAATATCGATATCGGCGGCCCGGCAATGATCCGCTCGGCATCGAAGAACTGGCGCGATGTTGCTGTGGTCACCGATCCGCGGCTGTACCAGGAAATTCTCGATGAGATGAATGACGCCGACGGCTGCCTGTCACTCAGGACCCGGCGGCGGCTTGCTGTTCTCGCCTACACGCGAACGGCCAGCTACGACCTTGCTATCTCGTCATATCTTGCAAAACAGCTTTCGGACGACGATCTGGCGGCCCTGGAACCATTAAATCCTCTCGAGGGGCTGGTCTTTATCGAAACGGATGCCTTCGACTCCGAACCGGCCGAAAGTGAAGAAACCCTGCCGGAGCGAATTGATCTCTCGCTGGCCAAGATAACCGATCTGCGATACGGCGAGAATCCGCACCAGCGGGCGGCGCTCTATCAAACCGGAGAAACCGGCGGCCTAGCTGGGGCAGAGCAGCTTCACGGCAAAGAAATGTCGTTCAATAACTATGTTGACGCCGAAGCCGCGTGGGATCTCGTCGGCGATCTGGCGGAACGGGCCGTGGCGATAATCAAACACACGAATCCATCCGGCGTCGGCGTGGGCGGATCGAATGAAGAAGCATACCGCCGGGCGCTGTCAACCGATCCGGTCTCCGCTTTCGGCGGCATAGTTGCATTTAACCGAAAGGTCGATGCCGTCGTCGCTTCATCTGTCAATGAAGTTTTTACCGAGGTTGTCATCGCCCCGGACTTTGATGATGATGCCCTCGAGATCTTCCGGGCCAAAAAGAATCTAAGAATACTGACAATAAAGCCAAAAATGGCGAGTTCGCCGGTACAGTTCAAACAGATCTCAGGCGGTATGCTCGTCCAGACAAAGGATGTTCACACATTGGCCGCGGCGGACCTGAAGATCGTGACCAAAAAGCAGCCAGGTGAAGCCGATATTGAAGCCATGATTCTCGCCTGGACGGTATGCAAACACGTCAAGTCAAATGCGATCGTAATTTCTAATGAGCATCAAACGATCGGCGTGGGATCCGGGCAGATGAACCGGGTCGATTCGATCCGCATTGCGGCCATGCGCGCAGAGCGATTTGGCCTCCAGACAAAGGGTGCGGCACTTGCCTCAGATGCGTTCTTCCCGTTCCGTGACAATGTCGATGAGGCCGCAAAGCTAGGTATTGCAGCAATTATCCAACCAGGCGGCTCGATCAAGGACGCGGAATCCATAGAAGCCGCCGACGAACACGGCATAATAATGGCATTTACCGGTATCCGCCACTTTAATCACTAATCGCCCGTAAAAAGAGAAGTTGCAAGTGATTTTCCTGCCGGTTTCGTCTCTTTTTCGATTCGTGGATCTTCGGTCTTGTTTCGTCTATTTCGTGGTCCAGATCCTACTTTTGCCCGCACGAAAGCTCAAAAGTACTCGAAGAGTGATTTGGATTGGCCCACGTGTTGACAAATTTTGCTTGACAACATCTTGTGGCGATGTTTAAACTATACGCAATTAGGACTATGTAGGAACGCTCGATGGGTCTGAAAGATTCCCAAGGGCTTTTTGTGCCCCCGATCCTATTTCCTGAACGCTACGCTTCGGCGACCTGTGCCGCTTCGAGCAGTTCATCCCGTATCTCCTGAACATAACGGATATCATCAGGCACGCGGTCCGCAAGCGTTACGACCAGTTCTCCTTTACGGGCGTTCTTCACAGCATGGCGGATCGCATCACGGCTTTCGGGAATGATCCGGACCTGCGGCGAATTCGAACTAAGTGCAATTCCCTCTTGAAGCAGCTTGAAGATATCTTCCTCCGACCGCCCGCGAAGGTAATTCCCCCGCCGCAGAACTATTCGGTCAAAATTGTCCGCGATAATACGCGCAAGCTCTCTAATATCGTCGTCACGACGGTCGCCAGTCCCATTCAGGACGGCCGTTCGATATTTATAGGGCAGCTTGGATATAAAGTTCGTCAGGCCGCGGGCCCCGGCTGGATTGTGGGCATAGTCCATAAGGACGGTCACATGGTCGACCTCGATAAAGTTTAGCCGTC
>JADYZI010000121.1 GCA_020853255.1 Acidobacteriota bacterium | reverse complement strand
AATTGACAAACTCGCCGGCCCAGAATGCGATCAATGAAGCGGCCACGATCCGCGGGGTTTGGCCAAAGATCAGATTGACCGCCGCCTGCTGCTCGGGCGACATTGTAGGGGCCGGATGCAGGCTGCTAACTACATAGGCCATCAGGGATGCAAAGATCAGACTTCCGAAACCGGCCCAGATCACTTTTCGCGAGCGCTTATAACCATAAATCTCGGTGAGGATATCGCCGAAAAGATAGCTGATCGGAAAAAAGAGCACGCCGGCCCCGTAAATATATTCGCCGTAGAAGGGAAGGTTGACCGACGAGACCTTGTGGACCCCAATAAGATTGGAACACAGAAGGACGGCGACAAATGCCGCCATCATTAAGTCGTAATATTTATAGTTCCTCGTTGATCCCAATTCGGTAGGCAGTTTACCAGAAAAACAGTAAAGCGGGGCCAGGCAATTATAGCCTAGCCCCGCTTGCTAATGATCTTGTTACGTTGCCGGCCTTAGGAAACCTTCGCGACGTGCCTTGTCAGCCGAGATTTATAACGCGCGGCCGTGTTCCGATGGATAAGCCCCTTGTTCACGGCCTTATCGATGAGGGAAACAGTCGAACCGAGAGCCCCTTCGCTGCCGGTCTTGTCGCCATGCGAGATTGCAATGCGCAAGGACTTGATCTTAGTGCGGAGTTGACTGCGGTTGCTTCGGTTAATTGAATTCCGCTTTTCGGTCTGTCTTACTCGCTTTTCTGCAGATTTATGATTTGCCATTCAGATACCAGTAAAATTTTATGGTTGTTTCGTTCAATAGACGAATGTTCAAATATATGGAACCGGCCAGTTGTTGTCAAGGCGGCATTCGTGGTGTATCGATCCAGGCAATGTTCTGATCTTGCGGTACTGCGTATTTAAACTTGCGGTGCTGCGTATTTAAATTTGCGTCTCTTTGCGTGCTGGGCGAGCTTTGCGTGAGGTAAAACCCCGGTTTCCCGCAAAACTGCCAAGAACTCCAAAGGCAAAATTTGCGTTAAGCACCGCTAGATCAGGACACTATTATAGGTCCAAGGAAATGCCTTAAGATATGGGTGACAGGGTCGGTCGGGACGATATACGAACCAGAAGGGAAATCTTAGGGCTGCATGCTACCCTAGCCTCGTCTGTCACAAGTCAGATAGTACCATCCGTGTCAAGCGCTTCGGTTTGCCGTGATCTAGTCCACGCGAAGTGCGAATGTGTGGATGACGTCGACAAAGAGGACGAATATCGGCGGATAAAACACAAACTCGGGACCAAGATGCGTGGAAAACATCGAGGACATAGTTCCAGGTACAAAATGGATCTGGCTGCCGATAAGGACTCCCGCGCCGAGACAGGCGAGAAATCCGATCAACAAAAAGGCCGAGGCCGTAAGCCGCGAATA
This sequence comes from Acidobacteriota bacterium, assembly GCA_020853255.1. The sequence continues at coordinate 1,432 of JADYZI010000121.1, read as the reverse complement.
CGGTTTGGCGGTCGGTTCGTTGCCATCGAGGATCGAATCATGGAGCTCGTTCAGGTTGTATGTATAGCGCTCGAAGGCTTCGCGGATCCTGCGGACAAGGTGGATGATGCCCGCGACAAACAGGGTAACCACGATGATCTTACCGATAACGGTTGAATTGACGAACAACTGTGGTTTGAGTATCCCAACGACCAGAGCGGAAACAAAAAGGGCGACCGTTGGAAAAATGACCTTTTGAAGGGCCATCGATTCTCGCCGCTCGTCAGCGATCATTCGATTTATTATTTCATTATAGCGATGTTCGTAAACCAGCTGGCGCCAGCGTTTGGCATGGGCGTTGGATGAAGCGAACACCGAATCAATATCCGCACCGCTGCTCATTTGTGCCTGCAGCAGTTTTTTGTCGTAGCGGGTACGTTCGGCCGGATTCCGCAGCACCTCATAGGCCTCGGCGATAGCCGCGAAGGCGCGCGCGGTGGTTTCGGAGCCGTTGTTCTTATCAGGGTGAAGCTTGCGCGCCAAGCGCCGGTATGCCGATTTTATCTCGGCTGACGATGCGTTTGTTGAAACTTTCAGAGTTTCGTAATAGTTGGCCATCGAACCGACGCGATATAAAAAGGAGAGCGATCTGAACCGCCAGCCGGGAGGCAGGCGTCCTCAGAATGATACCACAAGATTTTGATGCGATTCCAGCGCTTTACGTAACTCCGAAATTATTCCAGCGGCCGGTCGCCACCGGGCGATAAATCCTAATTCAGCGGAAATCATCGATCTGCAGTGCGATCGGGTCGGCGCCGGCCAACTTAACGGCGTCTATCACTTTGACCACGCTGCCGTAATCCAGTTCACGCGGCGCCCGGATGAAAACATGATGCGGGACCGTTGAACTCGCGGCGTAGTTTGCCGAACGGTCGGCAAAAGTTTCTTTTAGTGTGTCGATCATCTTTTGCGGTTCAGTGATCGACCCGAGGCCCGAACGTTGGTTGAGGGCAAGCCCGGCGTTGAGATCGATGCTCACGATCAGTGTGTCGGGATGGTTATTCGGCGGCGGGATGCTGCGATTGGGTTCCGGCGGAATTTTTGTCTTGAACGTGCTGGGTTTTACCGGAGTAATGATCATGAAGATGATCAAAAGCACCAATAGAACATCGATCAGCGGGGTAACATTTATCACGGCTCGGGTCATGGCATTCCTCCTTTGCGGTCATGGAGGTTTAGACACCGGCGCCGCGAAAATGTTCCCTGGCGATCTATCTTAGCCGGATATTGCGGGGGAAGGGCCCGACGCGGTGGCTGCGAGGTCCACGCCATCCGGCTGTGCCCCGAGGACCCGTAGGAGTGCTTTTGCCTTCAACATTGATTCGTCATACTCGCTCGCCGGATCGCTGTCGATAACTATCCCGCCGCCAACGTTGAATGTGGCAATGCCGTT
>JADYZI010000120.1 GCA_020853255.1 Acidobacteriota bacterium | reverse complement strand
TACATCGATCACACGCCTTTCGGGCTGACCGGAGGTTTGAGCACAAACACCGACTGCGAACAGGCAGAGCAGTATCGACAGGGAAATCAGGTTCTTCATAATTGGTTCTCCAAGATGATCTCTAAAATATTTTCTGTTAGTTGCAGCAAAAGGCCGATCGGATGCTCGATGGCACATGTGAATGACCAGGCGGTCAGATGTCAGAACCGCCTTGGTCAGCAGAAGGCTCGCATTGCACAAGCCCGCACACTAGTAAGGGCACCGCCGAAGCTGCCAACTGCCAACTGAAAGCTGATAGCTAACAGCTGAAAGCTGTAAGCTGTAAGTAACTTTCTAGTCAGAAACCGCCTGCATCAGCGGGCGGTCATCATTGCAGAATCCCGCACGCCAACGTTGCAGTAGCCCGCACGCTAGTAAGGGCATTCAGTATTAGCCAGATCAGAGCCTGCGTGAGCGGGCGGTCAGCATTGCACAAGCCCGCACGTTAGTAAGGGCGTAACACTCAACGCAGCTTCCCGCCGAATTGCCACGGCATTTATGCCGTGGAACCGTGCCCCAAAACCAACCTCGGAGGCGGCTTGCCGCCGACATGTCTCTGTCGCGTGCTCCGCACGCTCCAGGAAATATCGGGCGACGTGTCCTACAAACATTCCGCTCCGAACGGAGCTAAAACGCTCGCGGCGTTTCTCTCGTAGCCGGTGTAGTCCTTCCGCGTCGCCCCGGCGACATTCTGCATCTTACCCATTCTCTTGCGGCTTGCCGCATCGCAGTGCGGTCGGGCTTGCCTGCCCGTGGCGTGCACAACAGGAATATCGGAGGCGGCTTGCCCGCCGACAATGGCTTCGCATAGCCACGTCGTTTACGGCGTGGTATCAGGATGGAATATGCTGCCTCGGAGGCGGCTTGCCGCCGACAAGATCCTGTCGCTCCTAACGGAGCTCCATTGATCTATTTTGCGACGGGTTCCCAGGGTGGCGACCGAAACGGCCTTACCCTGGGCTATTATCTCGCGTCCCCTACGGGGACAAAACTTTCTTGGCTCCAGAGGAGCCGCACGTTTGTAGAATGCCAGAACCATAGACGATCTTGGAGGTGGCTTGCCGCCGACTTCTCTCTGTCGCGTGCTCCGCACGCTCCGATGTGGTGGTGATCGCATTACCCAGGGTGGCGGCCGAAGCAGCCTTACCCTGGGCTACATTCATACGTCCCTATGGGGACATAAGGTCGGCGGAGTTTCACAACCGCCCCACGCTCACGGCCCCGTTTACTTTTTGCTGCAATGCGTTACGTGGAATACAAACTCCTTCGAGAAGATTTCCTTATCGTCTGGTCGCTCCAAAGGCAACAGTAGTTCGACCGAATACCGTCCCGGCTCGCGGTAGAACGGATCCGACTTCAGGTCGATCACTCTTTCGACAGAGAATTGTTCGCCCGGAAGGAGAGTTACGAACGCTTTGTCAACACCGACGTGCTCCGCTATTGTCCCACGCATTACCGGAACTTTAAGCTGAAAATTACTCCCTACTACCTTTGCAGAATTCTGATCCAACGCCTTTTCGGTCAGGTAACGCCATAGTGCCTTGTGTACCTCAATTGATCGGGTTCCTCGATTCTTTACAGTCGCTTTCAATATAAGCGTGCCGTCCAAACATATTTTGGTCCGACCGGTTATGTAGAACTGAATTTCACCTTCGGTATGTTTTGACTGTCCCTGGATCGAGATCGTTGCTAGCAAGCAAATCAAAGCTCCAACCGACAGTATTTCTTCTAAACGGTATATGTTTCTCATTGGTCCTCGCTAATATGGACGTATCGTGTGTCCGCCATTGGCATCGCGACCTAGAGGGTTTGGCTCCGTTAGGAGCCGCATGTCTGTAGCATCCGGCCGGCAAAATCTCTATGGAGGCGGCTTGCCGCCGACTGTCGCGTGCTTCGCACGCTCCAGCAGAATATGAGGAACGCTAACCACGAGCTGAGGCTCGTGGCAATTCAGCGGCCTTACCCTGGGCTACATTCATACGTCCCTATGGGGACTTAAGGTCGGCGGAGTTTCACAACCACCCCACGCTCATTCGTCGTCACACGCGGCGAGCCCAAATGATCGGTTGTCAAATAGCTAACTCGCGGCTCCTGCGAAACCACGCCCGAATATTCCGCGATCAATACTCCAGATGCATCATACACGATGATCGTGGCCTCGTCGGCAGAAACTTTCTTCACACGCGGGTCTTGCGATTGTAATGGTAAGTGATCGGGCGGCGGCGGCCGACGCCGATGGCATTTTTTGAAACGATGTCCGCTGGTGTTTGAGGTCGTTTGTGATGGTACGCCGTATTGCGAACTTCATTGGCAGCCGGCAGTCCTGATTCGTAAATGGATCACGAGGCCGGGAAAAAGAGACTATGAGAAACCAATGTTATATTCTATCGCGCTGATTTTTTCGAAATTCTTTCCGTTCGAGTTGGTATCATTCCGATCAGCTGTCTCAAAACCTTGTTGATCGCATTTGAATCGGGAAAATACGCGTGCACATCGGCCTCGATCGCTGCATAGTATCTTTCCTCGACAGCCTTGCCTTTATCCTTGATCACAACCGAGTAACCAGCCTTTGCGGCATTCGCATATTTTCCACGAACTCCTTTTTTGTCGGATAGGTCGTATTCGGGAAGCATTTCCGGTCTAGTTTTTTTCATAAGCCTTAATCTCTGCTCTCGTGGCTTTTCGTGCACTGATAATTCGGATACAGATCATCGAGTCTCGGATGTCTAGTTCAGTATGAACAACCAACAACAACTGTAAGTTACCGGACATTCCGATGCTGAGATAGCGTACCTCCCCGTAAGAATTGGAATCATCCTCGAACGTGATCTGATCTTCATCCTTAAAGGTCGTCGCTGCTTCTTCAAAGCTGATTCCGTGCTTTGCGAGGTTCGATTTTGCCTTCTTTGCATCCCATTCGAAAATCAATCCCATCGCAACAATTATATCACGAGGAAATTGTACGCTTGTATTTATGCGTAATGGGGCGGCGGCGGCCGATGCCGATGGCGTTTTTTGAGACGATGATCGTTGGCGGGAGCTGTTGGCGTTTGAATTCGTTCGCGGGATGCTCGACCTTGTTGAGGATCCAATATACGCGATCACGGTCGTGGCCCGCGGCTATGATCTCTTCGGGCGAGGCCTTCTGCTCGAAATACATTTCGAGGATCGGGTCCATTACAGGGTAAGGCGGCAGGCTGTCCTCGTCTTTTTGGTTCGGGGCGAGTTCTGCTGACGGCGGTTTCTCGATGATGCGAACGGGAATTATCTCGCGTCCCGCACGTTCGTTCAGCTCGCGGGCGATCGCCCACACTTCCGTCTTTAACACGTCGCCGAGTACCGCCAAGCCGCCGTTCGTATCGCCATAAAGCGTGCAGTAGCCGACAGCGAGTTCACTCTTATTGCCGGTCGAGAGCAGTAGGCGCTTCTCGGCGTTCGAGATCGCCATCAATATAAGGCCGCGAAGCCGCGACTGCATATTCTCGGCAGCGAGAGATTCGCCGCCACGCGTTGGCTTATCGAGATGAAGCTGTTTTGCGAGAAGCTCGAACGCATCGGAGATCGGCTCGATCCGTGATTCACAGCCGAGATTCGCGACGAGTTCTTCGCTGTCCGTCACGCTGCCTTGCGATGAATAAGGCGACGGCATCATCACGCAGAGCACGTTCTCGGGTCCGAGAGCTTCGGCCGCGAGAGCCGCGACGAGAGCCGAATCCATTCCGCCCGAGAGGCCGAGCAACGCCTTTTCGAATCCATTTTTGCGGGCGTAATCGCGTATTCCCAAAACCAACGCCCGATGGATCGATGCGATCTCGCCGCCCGTGATGCCGCGAGCGTCGGGTTTGCGAACATCGAGTTCGACCGTCTCGACGAATTCCTCGAACGCCGGAGCCTGCAGGATGATGTCGCCTTCTTCATCGGCGATCAGACTCGCTCCGTCGAAAACGATGCCGTCGTTGCCGCCGACAAGATTCACAAAGACGATCGGGATCTTTTGCAGCTTTGCGCGATGCGCGACCATGTCGCAGCGAAGCCGGATCTT
>JADYZI010000119.1 GCA_020853255.1 Acidobacteriota bacterium | reverse complement strand
GTCCGCTCGCTCATACATACTCTGGAGGCGGCTTGGCCGCCGACAAACCCTGCGGTCGCGTGTTCCACACTCCGAGAGGAGATCGGGCGACGTTGACCGCGGGCTGAAGCACGCGGCCATACGCCCTTCGGGCAAAGAGCAATGCCTTGAACTTTCAGCCTCGAAGCCCTAAACTCATTTTGAAAAGCGAGCGGCCTGCAAGAAGCGTGAACCGCCACGGCCGCGGCCTCACGCCCGAACGCTTTTTTATCTCGACAAAAGGATTTAAGAAGATCGCGACCTCGAACGTAAATTCAGCCGACGCGGACGGCGTAACGGCGGTGACCGAACCGCAGGATGCCGTGCGGCCGGAGCTCGTTCCGCCATCGACGGCGGGGATGACGACGAAGGTCGTCAAGGGTTCGCTCTGGACGCTTCTCGGACAAGTGGCGCCGCTTGGCGTATCGCTCGTTGCGACGCCGTTCACGATCCGGCTGCTCGGTGCCGAAGGCTACGGCGTACTCATTCTCGTCGGGCTGATCCCGACCTACCTTGGCTTTGCCGATCTCGGGATGGGCATCGCATCGACAAAGTTCGGCTCCGAGGCGTATGCCGCGGGCGACGCGGAGAAAGAAGCACGCACCGTACGCACGGCAGCTGTGCTCTCGCTGCTCTTGTCCGTGCCGTTCGGAGTGGCGATATTCGTGCTCTCGGGCTGGCTTGCGACGCTCTTTAATGTCCCCGCACACCTGCACGCCGAGGCCTCGCTCGCGCTGAAGGTCGCGGCCGTCACCTTTGTCGTGAATTTTCTGAATCAGATCTTCAACACGCCGCAGCTCGACCGCCTGCGTATGGATCTGAACACGTTCGTGACCTCGGGATTTCGTATGCTCGGCATCGCCGCGACGCCCATCGTGATCTATCTCGGATTCGGCATTCTCGGAGCCGTCGTCGTGCTCCTCATCGCAAGCCTCGCAACGCTCGCCGGCCACATCTACGTCTCCGGCCGCCTCCTCCCGAACCTCTTCGACCTCTCCCTCGACCGCACCATCATCCGCCCAATGCTAAAATTCGGCGGTGCCTTGGCAATCTCGGTGGTGGCGGGCGTTCTGCTTTCCAATGTTGAAAAGGCGATCTTGGCACGATCCGTTTCCGTAACTGCCCTAGCATACTATTCTATTGCTTTCACGCTGGTGGGAATGACTTCCATTTTCTCGTCGTCGATGACGCAATCGCTCGTTCCGGCATTCTCCCAAATGCTTCGTCCAAAGTTTCACGCGTCGCTGAGCAATCTTTTCCTACGCGCGTTGCGCACAAATTTTGTGCTTATGCTGCCGATTCTCGCTCTCTTGGTTACGGTCGCAAAACCCCTTTTCACAATATGGGCGGGCCCAGATTTTGGCGAAAACAGTACGGTGCTGTTCTATATCTTGGCGACCGGTCTCTTGTTCAATTTGATGGCTTATATTCCCTATAGTCTTCTTTTGGCCGCAGGTAGAAGCGATATATTTGCAAGAGTTCATTGGATGGAGCTTATTCCATATTTTGTGGCTCTACTAATCCTTACGGAACGCTACGGTCCAGTCGGTACCGCAATCGTATGGAGTGTCCGAATCTCAATCGACGCGGTGATTATGTCGGCGTTGTTAAAATTATCGATACCAATTAGTTTTAACTTTTGGAAAGGACGCGGTTTTTGTTTTCTGCTGGCAGTTGGGCTACTTTTCTTGCCGATCGCAGTGACACTATTAGCAAACGGGACGGGGTCTCTGCCTATCCTTGTTTGTGTCGTTTCTCTATTGGCATATTCCACCCTATTGCTGACAGTGCTGTTAGAATCCGAGGAAAGATCCTGGTTGGTAAAGTATCTTAAGTTGGTATGAAGATCCTTTTTTCGGCCATGGGCCAAAGCGTCCACTCCGCAAGGTGGATTCAACAGATCGTGGATACGGGTTGGGATATTCATTTATTTGATTTTCTTGAAGCTGGCGTTTGCCCCGAAATGCCTCATATTTCGACTTACACGGTCCACCCGCCGCCGACAGCTTTGACCGGCAAGATCGTATCGCACAGTTCTTACCCGTTTCGGAGAGGAGCCGGTTTTGTAAAACGGCGTCTCCCGGAGTTCGTTCAGTCTTTTTTTTTCAAGCCGCGCGTCTCGGAGTTTGTAAAACTCTACAGAGAACTTCAACCAGACATTGTGCATTCGCTAGAAATGCAAAATGAAAGCTATCCGCTACTAGAAGCCAAACAGATTCTCGGTGAAAAGTTTACGGCTCCGTGGGTCTATTCATCCTGGGGCAGCGATATTTATTACTATCAGAACAAACCGGAGCATCGAGACCGTATTAAAGCTGTGCTGGAAGCGTGTGACTACCATATTGCGGATTGCACCCGAGACGTGGTTCTGGCTAAAGATTTTGGCTTTTGCGGCGAAACACTTGGGGTTTTCCCTGTTTCGGGCTGCTTTGACGTGAACTGGGCCCGACAATTTATTGCCATCGACCGCCCTTCTCAGAGAAGATCGATCGCGCTAAAAGGCTATCAGCACGAGCACGGCAGAGCGTTGACCGCCTTAGAGGCCTTGCGTCAGAATGCAGGTGCGTTGAGCGGTTATACATTGGAAGTTTATTTACCTGTCGAATCAGTCGTAGAATCTGCTAGGGAACTGGCTCTCACTTCAGGTGTTGAATTAAAGATCTTGGAACAGACGCTGAACGTCGAGATTCTGAAACTCCTCGGTCGTTCACGCGTCGGACTTGCCCTCAGTATCTCAGACGGCACACCCAATACGTTGCTTGAAGAGATGATCATGGGAGCCTTTCCGGTGCAATCGGATACTGTTTCGACTGCCGAGTGGATCGACAACGGCGTAAATGGTTTGCTTGTCCCGCCGGAGGATCCAGCGGCAACAGGTAGGGCCATTTTGAGGGCACTAGCGGATGACGATATGGTTGACTCAGCTGCGGACCTTAACAAGCAACTAATGCTTAAGCGAGTCGACAAGTCTGTCAATCAGGCAAAAATCGTTCAGCTTTACGAAGATGTTTACAATGAAAGTCGAGCGTCGATAAGGAAGCGGTGAAAATCTTGAGAGGCAGCAGACCAACATTCTCAATTATTATCCCAACGTACAATCGGGCGCACCTTTTACCGCTCGCGGTCAAGAGTGTGCTTCACCAGACGTTCGATGATTTTGAGATCGTAATTTCGAATGGTGGCTCGACCGACAACACCAGAGAGGTCGTTGCGGAGTTTGCCGATCCGCGTATTCGATATTTCGAGTCCGACTCGCGCCTTCCTGTTAGTGAGAACTATCAAAAGGGGTTCGACAACGCGACCGGTGAGTACATTACCTTCCTTTCAGATGACGATGCGTATGTTCCGGAGCTCCTGAGCTCCGTCAAGACCGTCATAGATCGCTATGGGGCGGAGATCGTCGGCTACGATTATTGCACTTACTTCCATTCTGAGACGACGAGCAACGGAAGGAAAATAGCGGGCAATACTTTAGTAACTTCACCGTCTTCAGGTAAAGTTACGTTGTTCTCAAAAGACCAGGCGATCGATCAGGTCCTAGCCCGCTTTGGTCTGCGCGATACTTCGATTGATCCATCTTTCGCGTGCCCTTATCTATCAAACGCAACTTACCGGAGAACCGTGTTCGAAGAATTGCTGAAGAAACGTCCCAACCTATTCAACACAGTACCGCCGGACATGTATTTGTCGGTAGCTGTGTTCTTCGCTGCCACCTCGTACCACTGCCTCGATAAACAATTACTCGTGTGGAGTAACTGGGAGGAAAACTCGACCGCGTCAGTCGAACGCTCAAAGTCAAACGTTCGAAAGCACTACGAAAGACTCCTGGGAGATAAGACCCTAGAACATACTCCTATAAAGACCCCGCTAGCTTTGAACTGCACTGCAAACGCAATTCTGGAAGCCCTTGCTGACCATGATCCTGATGGGAACCGTGTCGACTGGGGATCATATTTTGTCGCGATTCTCGAGAATATTAGCTTCCTAAAAAGCCTCGGGATCGATGTCTCGACTGATGAGAAAGAATTTGAACAGGTACTCGCAGACCAACCAGAAGCTGTTCGGCTCCATGTATCGAAATTTGTATCTAGCCCAATCTATAAAATTAAGGCAATTCTTTTTGCGCTGGTTCCAGCTGTTGGAAGGCAAATCCGGGCCGTTGTTACGCGTCACCGATTCCGCACTGACGTAATCAGTTCTGGCGAAGATGAAGGCTTTTCCGACATTCTTGGTGCCTGTCGGTTCGTTTCTTGAGAAAGATGGGTGAACGTGTATCAGTCGTTATCCCAACCTATAACTGCGGGCGGTTTATTGCCGAGGCGGTTGAGAGTGTGCTAGCGCAGACGGTGAGGCCGGCGGAGATCGTGGTTGTTGATGACGGTTCGACGGACGATACTGCGGAGATCGTCGCTAAGTTTGGCGACCGCGTCCGATATATAAGGCAAGAGAATCAAGGGGTCGGGGCCGCCCGCAACAAAGGGGCAGAGGTCGCGACCGGTGAGTTTCTCGCGTTTCTCGATGCAGATGACTATTGGGCTCCGACGAAATTAGAGAAGCAGTTGGCGAAGTTTGCCGAAGACCCGGAGATAGGCCTCGTACATTGCGGCTTTCAGAATGTAGATTCATACGGCAATCTCTTGGACAAGAATCTAAACGGTAGCGGAGGCTGGGTAGCGGAAAAGCTGTTAAGATTCGAACCATCGATTACGGCGCCAGGCGGCACGACTCTGATAAAACGAGAGGCTTTCCGGGATGTCGGCGGGTATGATACGAACCCTGACCTTCATCCATCCGAGGATTGGGATATTTCTTACCGACTTGCAAGACGATGGAAATATGGCTTTGTCCCCGAACCGCTACTGTATTACAGACAGCATGGTTCGGGCGGTCATACCAACATCCCGCGTATGGAAAGAGCAATGTTGATCGGTTTTGCGAAAGCGTTCGCAGAAGACGAAAGTCTGCGGAAGATCAAGAATGAGTGCTATGGAAGACTCTATTCGATCCTCGCTGGCTCGTACTTCCAAGCCGGACAATACGGAAGTTTTCTCCGTACCGCCGCAAAGAGCATTTGGCGGCGGCCGGCGAGTTTGAAGTATTTTCTTGAGTTCCCGCTGCGAAAGATGCGGCGAGAGAACGACGGCTCTCCTCCTTACAAAGGAGGAGTACGGCTTTAGCCTCGGAGGTGGTTCTTTAAAGTATGACAGATCAGGAGAGAACCACCCCGTCACGCGGAAGCCGCGTGCCACCCCTCCTTCGTAAGGAGGGGAGCCTGAAGGATGTCTAAGACGCTTTATATTTGTTATTTTGGGTTGCGGGAGCCGCTTGTGCAGACGCAGGTGCTGCCGTATTTGCGTGAGATCGGGAAAGGCGGCGTGGACGTCTCTATTCTGACGTTCGAGCCGGATATGAAGGCGAAGTGGACGGCGGAGCAGATCGCGCAGATGAAGGCGGAGTTGACCGAAGAGGGCATCGCGTGGCACTGCCTTGGTTATCACAAAGCTCCGAGCGTGCCGGCGACCGCGTTCGACATCGTCAACGGCACGCGGTACGTCCGCAAGCTCTTGAACCGCGAGAAATTCGACGTGCTGCACGCACGCGTCCACATTCCCGGCGTGATGGCCGCCGTGG
>JADYZI010000118.1 GCA_020853255.1 Acidobacteriota bacterium | reverse complement strand
GTCCGCTCGCTCATACATACTCTGGAGGCGGCTTGGCCGCCGACAAACCCTGCGGTCGCGTGTTCCACACTCCGAGAGGAGATCGGGCGACGTTGACCGCGGGCTGAAGCACGCGGCTATACGCCCTTCGGGCAAAGAGTAATGCCTTGAACTTTCAGCCTCGAAGCCCTAAACTCATTTTGAAAAGCGAGCGGCCTGCAAGAAGCGTGAACCGCCACGGGCCGCGGCCTCACGCCCGAACGCTTTTTATATCTCGACAAAAGGATTTTAAGAAGATCGCGACCTCGAACGTAAATTCAGCTGACGCGGACGGCGTAACGGCGGTGATCGAACCGCAGGATGTCGTGCGGCCGGAGCTCGTTCCGCCATCGACGGCGGGGATGACGACGAAGGTCGTCAAGGGTTCGCTCTGGACGCTTGCGGGCCAGGTCGCGCCGCTTGGCGTATCGCTTGTTGCGACGCCGTTCACGATCCGCCTGCTCGGTGCCGAAGGCTACGGCGTACTTATTCTCGTCGGGCTGATCCCGACCTACCTTGGGTTTGCCGATCTTGGGATGGGCATCGCCTCGACGAAGTTCGGTTCCGAGGCGTATGCTGCGGGCGACGCGGAAAAAGAAGCTCGCACCGTACGCACGGCCGCAGTGCTCTCGCTGCTCTTGTCCGTGCCGTTCGGCGTGGCGATATTCGTGCTTTCGGGCTGGCTTGCGACGCTCTTTAACGTCCCCGCACACCTGCACGCCGAGGCCTCGCTCGCGCTGAAGGTCGCGGCCGTCACCTTTGTCGTGAATTTTCTGAACCAGATCTTCAACACGCCGCAGCTCGACCGCCTGCGTATGGATCTGAACACGTTCGTAACTTCGGGATTTCGTATGCTCGGCATCGCCGCAACGCCCATCGTTATCTATCTCGGCTTTGGCATTCTCGGAGCCGTCGTCGTGCTCCTTATCGCGAGCCTCGCAACGCTCGCCGGCCACATCTACGTCTCCGGCCGCCTCCTCCCCAACCTCTTCGACCTCTCCCTCGACCGCACCATCATCCGCCCAATGCTAAAATTCGGCCTCCCGTTGGTTGGAGCGGGTATCGCAATGTTATCCTTGTCAAATATTGAGAAAGTGATTCTTCCGGGAATCGCGACGGTCGAGGCGTTGGCATACTATTCCGTTGCTTTCACGATTGCGAGTATGACAACGTTATTTTCATCCGCAATGATGCAATCATTGATTCCAGCTTTCTCTCAGCTGCTAGGGAAGGACACACGCGAACATTTCAACACGCTTTTCTTAAGAGGTCTTCGGCTTGATTTGATCTTGACGATGCCAATTCTGGCATTTCTTGCAATCATTGCCAAACCTTTCCTTGGACTTTGGGCTGGTCCAGAGTTCGCTCACGAGAGCGTAATTCCGTTTTATGTGCTGTTACTCGGATTACTGTTCAACATACCCGCCCAGCTCCCATATACGGCAATCATGGCAGTTGGTCGCACGGAGTTTTTTCTTAAGTTTTATCTTGCCGAGTTGGTTCCTTATATGTGTGCCGTAGGTGGTCTAGTGTATTCGTTCGGCGCGACAGGGGCCGCAATTGCTTGGAGTTTGCGGATGATCGTTGACTCAATCCTCTTGTTCTATTTTGTTAGAAAGATAGCACAGGTAAGGCTTGAGTTGCGCTCGTTTGCGTATTTTCTTCCAAGTGGTCTTTTGCTACTGTTCCCAATCGTAGCTATCTTCTACTTTCGATGGACACCAATTTTGGTGCTAATTGTTTCATTAGGCTGTTTTTTGACATATTGCTTGATTATCTGGAAGAAGATTTTAGTTCAGGAAGAATCGAACTGGATTGGTCGTAAGTTAGGCAGCCTGGTTGCTCAGTGGTAATCGGCAAGCGGTCACAATGCTAAGAAATACTATTAGGAAAACGCTTCAGTTCTCTCAACGAATTTTCCTCGGGTACGAGACAAGGGTACTCACGTTTTCTCAAGCCGGTGAGGACTTGGTTATCCGAAATTTCTTTTATCAGCAGATTGCGCGGGGTGTCGAAGGCTTCTTTCTAGACGTAGGAGCCTTCCATCCGTACTTGCATTCTAACACCTACTATCTATACAGGTGCGGTTGGCGAGGAATCAATATAGACGCACATCCAGACAGCAAAGCTCTCTTCGATAAAGTTAGGCCGGGCGATACTAACATACACGCTGCGATTGCAGACCACGAGGGCTACATTGACCTGCATTGTTTTGACGGAAGGCCAAACCTAAGCACTGTCTCCGTGGATTTTGCCGATCGGCTTGGAAACTCTAACGCGATCTCCGGGAGTGTTTCCGTACCGTGCATGAGCCTCGCCAGTATACTTGAAGAGAAACTTCCCTCCGGACGAGACATCGACTTCTTTTCAATTGATATTGAAGGCGGTGAGGCGGCAGCATTAGCCTCAAACAACTGGGAGAAGTTTAGGGCTAAACTAATCGCAATCGAGATACCCGGACGCAGTCTGGCTGACATTGCCCACTATCCAACTGCTAGTTTTCTTTTGGGTCATGGATACGATCTTTTTGCGCGTGTCATTCTACCGACGCCCGACCTCAGTACAGTTTTCTTCGTTGACAAATCGCAATGAGTGGAAAGGCTGACCTCAGCGTCGTAATCTCGTCTTTCAACCGCGACGACACAATTCGCGAAACGCTTGAGTATTTGTTTCGTAGTGATACTCGACTTTTTGGTGAAATCGAGCTTTTAATCATTGATGATGGAAGTCCCCGACCAGTGCGTGACGTTCTCGCAAAAGCCGGAAATGCTCCGTCTCCTTTCCGGCTGCGGCTCATCGAGCAGACGAATGCGGGAATCGGGGCCACAAGGAACCGCGGTTTTCGTGAGGCAAAGTACGAGCTAGCTTTGTTTCTTGATGATGACATCCTTGTGAAGCCGGAAACCTTATCTCGGTTTCTAGACGCACATAGAACCTACACCGCAGGAGTTATTTTCGGAAGCTACCCATTTCGCTCCCATTCATCCCGGATAATGGAGAAATTTGCGAACAGACTCTACGGCTACGATAGATCCACCACTAAACCTTGTTACGACAAGGTCGACGCTATTACTAGCGGCCTGCTGTTCATTGATAAGAAAAGGTTAGGCGACCAAGAGACATTTTACCGCGACGATCTATCGATTCCAGCGGCGGAGGAGCATGAGGTCATCTATCGCTTTCATAAACTGGGCATTCCGATATATCATGCGCTCCATATCTCAGCGACGCATAATCACCACTTAGAATTAGACTGGTTGGTCGAGCAGCAGTACAAATACGGTCTCGCAATGGCAGAAGCATTCGACAAGGTGCCGGAACTAGTTGAGATGGAACGGTACGCCGGGCTCAGAGAGGAGTTACGGTTTGCGGGCGTTAAAGGGTTGATAAAACGTTGCAGCGCCTCAATAGTTGGTAGAACCCTGTTGCTTCAGTTGGCCCGATTATCTGAAACGGTCTTTTCGGACGGGAATAATATTCGACTAATCGGGCTGACTACAACTGCGTATTTTTGGGCCGGCTACCTTCATTGGGAATCGGAAAGCCCGACCAACGCTCAATGAATCCAATTAGAATCTGCCACGTCATTGATAATTGCACGCCGAACCCTCTGCTTTTTAATTCGATAAAGTATTCGGATAGGGCGCGATTCGATTATCGGATCATCGCGCTTCGCTCTGACGCCGGATTGGGCGAGCAGATGGCGGAACTAGGTGTCCCGGTAAGATCACTTGGCTATTCATCCAGGAAGGATGCGGTTGGGGCGCTCTGGAAGCTCTATTCCATATTTCGGCAAGAGCGGATCGACATTGTCCAAACGCACTTGATGGACGCAAGCCTCATCGGCCTCGCGGCCGCGAGGCTTGCCCGTGTGCCGGTAACGATCTTTACCGGACATCACTCTTCAGAAACTCCGTTGTATCAGAGGAGATTGCTAACCTTGGTTGACGGGTCGTGCGGTCGAGTCCTTGCGAAGCACACCATCGCACCGTCCAAGCAGATGAAGGAGATATTCGTTCGCGACCTTAAAGTCCCCGAACGAAAGATATCGGTTCTCTATCACGGCTTCGATCTTGAGAAATGGCGGCGAAACGCTGGGACAAAGAATGATCTTCGTGAGCAACTTGGCATCAAAGGCAAACTTGTTCTTGGCGCTGTCGGACGATTATACAAACTTAAGAATTTTGAGAATTTGATAAAAGGCTTTGCTATGGCCGCAGCGGATCGAGCCGATGTCGTACTCATGATCGTCGGAGCGGGCGACCGCTCCGGCTTGCAGCAGCTAATCGTTTCGCTCGGCCTTCAGGACAAGGTCTTTCTGGTGGGACCTCGTACAGATATCGCGGCGGTGATGAACAGCTTCGATGTGCTCGTACATCCGTCGCTCGCGGAATCTTTCGGTATGATATTCATCGAGGCTTTCGCACTTGGCAAGCCGATCCTCACGACAAAAGTCGGCGTTGCTCCTGAGATCGTTGTAGATGGCGAAAATGGGTTCCTTCTATACGATGGAAAACCGGCCGCCATTGCGGACGGGATCGAAAAAATGCTTGCTGCCAAGGAGCGGTGGAAAGAAATGGGTGAGAAGGAGATCAAAGTGTCAGCAGATTTCGAAGTACGCAAGACACAGCCAATATGCGATGAGATGTATTCAAGGTGGCTAAGCGAGGACGCGAGACACAATGGGTAAGGTCAGCGTCATTATTCCAACATATAACTACGGGCGGTTTTTGCGCGAGGCAGTTGACAGTGCGTTGGGGCAGACGGTTGCTCCGCATGAGGTGATCGTTGTTGACGACGGCTCGACGGATGATAGTGCCCAGATACTCGCGAGCTATGGCGACCGGATTAGTCACGTCAGACAACAGAATCAAGGGGTCGGGGCTGCCCGCAACAAAGGGGCAGAGGTCGCAACCGGTGAGTTTCTCGCGTTTCTCGATGCAGATGACTATTGGGCTCTGACGAAATTAGAGAAGCAGTTGGCGAAGTTTGCCGAAGACCCCGACATCGGACTCGTCCATTGCGGTTATCAGAATGTAGATTCATACGGCAATCTCTTGGACAAGAATCTAAACGGTAGCGGAGGCTGGGTAGCGGAAAAGCTGTTAAGATTCGAACCATCGACTACGGCGCCAGGCGGCACGACTCTGATAAAACGAGAGGCTTTCCGGGATGTCGGCGGGTATGATACGAACCCTGACCTTCATCCATCCGAGGATTGGGATATTTCTT
>JADYZI010000117.1 GCA_020853255.1 Acidobacteriota bacterium | reverse complement strand
GCCTGTCCTACTCGACAAACCAGAACAACCTGCTGCTTCAGTTGAAGGGGTTGTCATCGACCGAAGATTATGCAAATGCCTCAAGGGGCATGGGCAGCATGCCGCCGCCGATGGCCCCGCCGCCGCCAATGGCATCTACCGGTTCTTCGGTTTTGGATATGATCGAATAGCCGTACAACAAACCAGCCTGCCTTTTACCCGCGACCCAGAGTGAAATCATGATAATACGCTGCGATAATTGCTCAGTTTCCCTGCAACTGGATGAAACGAAAATACCAAGCGGTAATTTTACCGTCCGGTGTCCGCGGTGCCAGAATATGCTCCGTGCCGCTAAGGACGCCAAGGGCCATGTTTCATCGACCGTTCAGCAACTGGCCGAGAACAAGGCCGCCCCGGCCAGCGACGATTCGGGGAATTTTCGTGAAAAGGAGAACGAATTTCAGATCAACAACGCCCTCAAGTCGCTTCTTTCGGCCCTTAAATCCGGACACACGGTCGCGGAGGCCAATGACGACCGCGATGAAAAGCCAAGGCGTGCTTTGCTATGTCTGGGCGAGAAAAAGGATGAGGTGGCAAAGCTTCTGACCTCAAGCGGTTACCGCGTTTATATTGCTCAGACACCGGCACAGGCGAATGAACGCCTGCGCGAAGGAAAGACCGAGATCGTGATGTTCTCGCCGGATTTTGCGGCTGAGTTTGGCGGTGCGGCAATTCTCCAGCAACGGGCAAACGCAATGTACACCTCCGAACGACGACGGCTGTTCCTGGTCTCACTTGAGGAAGGCGGTGCGACAATGAACGCCCATGAAGCGTTCCTTCGAAATCTTAATCTTATCGTCAACACAAGCGATATTCCGCAGCTGCCGTTGATACTGAACCGGGCATTGCTGGATTTTAACGACCTGTACCACTATCTGAACCGAGGGCTCGGCGTCGAGCCGATCTAGGATCGTAAAGACGGGCCGTTTGCAATCACTTCTTGCGGGAAAACGAGCCGCATTATCCAAAATTGTAGGGGCAGGGCTTGTCCCCCGCCGTTCTTCCTTTCCCAGGCGGGCGTCGAGCGGGCAGCCGCTTTGCTGCCCCTACAATCCTATACCTGAGAGCCGTATGGACATCTACCATACGGCCTTTTCATTCTTTCAGTCGCTATTCTGGCTTTGGCGGGAAACGGCTACAGCAAGGCAAGTTCACAGACCAGCATTTCGATCTGCATTCGTCCACCTGCGGTGCCGCTGCCGCCGACCGAGGTTTTTATTGCAAGGTCCGTTTCCGAGATGCGGCGTATTGCTTGTACCAATTTTTTTTGCTCAATGCGGCGGGCGGAGGCAAGGAATGCGTCCTTGCCGTCACCATAGGCTACTCTTTCGGCTCCCCTAGGGTCGCCTCGCCTGAACATTTCATTCGCCATCAGTAGTCGCCGATAGGTTGCCCCGATAAGGCCTAGAAGGCCGAGCGGGTCCATTCCGTCATCGAGGATCTTTTTGAGATCACGCAAGGCCTTGTCCTTTCGGCCGGCGAGCAGATTATTCGTCAGGACCAAATTCGACAGCTCACGCGAATTTGGCACGAGCACATCTACCAGGCCCGGTGTTACCCGCCCGTCCGGCAAGGCGGCGGCCGATAATTTTGCGACCTCGTTATTAAGCCGCCGAACGTCGTTCCCAACCGCATCGACAAGATGCCTGACGGTTGCCGCGTCTGCCTCAGCCCCAAGCTCACGAAAGCGGTCCGTCGCCCACTTTCGCAGGCCGTTGTCGTCAAGCGGCGAGAAATCGACGGCGAGGGCTTTATTGATGAGCAGCTTTCCAAGTTTTCGGCTCGCCACCAGATTATCGGCGAGAAAAATAAGCACCGTGCTTTGACACGGGTTGCCGAGATAGGCCGCAAGAGCTTCTTCAAATTCCTCTTTCAGCGTGTCACGGTTCGCGGCTGACGCAACGCAAACATCGGTAACCCGAATTACGCGTTTTGCCGCCATCATTGGAAGCTGCTCTGCCGCCGCAAGGGCCGACCGCAGATTCTCAGGTGTGTTAAGGCTGTACTCGTCCTCGTTGAACTCCCGCAGATCGCCTTCGCTGAAGCAAAGATCCGCAATATACCGCGCCGCTGCGTCACGCAGATAGGTCTCCGCGCCAAACAGCACATAGACCGGCGCGATCTTCCGCTGGCGAAGCTGGGTTCTAAGTTGTTCGCGAGACAAAGGCATAACCAAGGCAGAAACACGAGCCGTAGCGAGTGTGCCGCATCGATGAAACGGATCAAACTACCGCCTACAACGCACACGCCACGAGGCACACTCCCTACCGGTCGTGTTTCTGCCTTACTCCTTCTCTTCCTTCACGCCCATTCCGTTTACGATCGTTGAGACCACCGATTCTGAGAATGCCCGGGCGATGCGGTCGACGGCCGGGTCTTCTTCGTTAAAGAACGAGCGTGGATCGGATGAGAACTCGAACGAATCGCGGAAGACAAGATTCTGGTTGTCGTACAAGATCTTGTTCTCTTTGAGATCGCGGATGGTCACGGCGGTCACGATCGTCACTTCATAGACACGGGCGCGGCCCTCGCGGTCAAGAAGAACGCCGGTAAAGCTAAAATCGCGAACTGTGCCTTCGACGACCGCATCCGCCCCTTCGGTGGTTCCCTGCACTTTCAATCCGCCGCCGCGGCGAATTATCTCCTTCGTGACCGCATCGGTAAATCGTGACGAAACACGATAACGCAGAGCCTGGGCATCAAACTGAAAGGCAGGGACCGCGATCGTCTTTATATGCTTTGGCAAACCGGTATTCGTCACGGGCTTATAGCATTCGGTAAAGCCCGAGACCAAAAGAAAGGCAAAGAGGGCAAAAACGGTTCTGATGTAGTTCTTTGACTGACTCATCTTACGACTATCATAGCGTGGACCACTTTAAGATCTTCAACCGTATCCTTCACATCGTGTACACGAACGATCCTGGCGCCGTTCCAGACCGCGATCGCGGCACTGGCCAGGGAACCGGCTGATCGCTTATTCGGCGGCACATCGTTCAACAGCTTGCCGATGAACGATTTTCGCGACGTGCCGACGAGCATTGGAAATTGGGGAAAGTCAGCGATGAGTTTATCAAGTTTCGCGATCAGTTCTAAATTTTGATCAACTGTTTTGCCAAAGCCGATGCCGACGTCGAGAACAATCTGCTCGCGGCCTACGCCTGCAGCCTTAGCCTGCTGGATCGCGCGGCGAAAGTCGGCGGCTGCATCAGCAAGAATATCGTCAACCGGCGGTTGTGAATGCATCGATTCAAACTCGCCGCGCGAGTGCATAAGGACAAGTCCGGCATTTGATCCGGCCGCAGCCTGGGCTAAAAGCGGATCGAATCTTAAACCTGAAATGTCATTGATAATTTCGGCCCCGGCGTCCAAAGCCGCTCTGGCTACCTGCGATTTGGAGGTATCGACAGAGATCGGAATATCAAATTGCTCCGCTAGGGCCTCGATGACCGGAACGATGCGGGATATCTCTTCACCGGCCGAAACGCGGCTGCTGCCAGGGCGCGTCGATTCGCCACCGATATCGATGATGTCGGCGCCATCAAAGATCATTTGCTCGGCGTGTTTCAGAGCTGATCCAACGTCCGAATATCGCCCGCCGTCAGAAAAGCTGTCCGGTGTGACGTTAAGGATCGCCATCACCCGCGGATAGGTCAGATCTATTTCGCGTTTGGAAGTTTTCCAGTGCATACCGGGGCAGAAACACGACCGGCAGGGAGTGTGCCGCATCGTCCGTCTCAAACGTTACCAGAAACAAAAAGAACCGGCACGTCTTTAAGCGTCCGGTTCTTCAAAATGCACACTCCCTGCCGGTCGTGTTTCCGCCCTAGGCCGTCGCCGGGTTGTTTGGTGTTATCGGCGGCAATATCGGCTTGGCGAAACGGCTTTTTACCTCTTCGGCTTCCGGCGTTCCGCCCTCGTCGGTCGTTGACGTGGCCTTGTCATCGTCTTCCAGCGGAAGTCCGGCAATGACACGGCGCATCTGGGCGTTATCAAGCGATTCGTGCTCGAGAAGTGCCGCCGTCAGGCGCTCCATCGCTTCGCGGTTGTCCTCAAGGATCTTCTTCGCACGCGCATATTGCTGCGAGACGATCTTGTTGACCTCCTGATCGATGCGGATCGCCGTATCTTCCGAAAAATCGCGATGCTGGGCTATTTCACGGCCAAGGAAGATCTGCTCTTCCTTTTTACCGAATGCGAGCGGCCCAAGTTCGGACATTCCGTACTGACAAACCATTGCCCGGGCGATCTCGGTCGCCTTTTCGATATCGTTCGAGGCACCGGTGGTTACCTGGCCAATAAACAACTCTTCGGCAATGCGTCCGCCCATCGAATTGGCGATCATTGCTTCAAGCTCTTCCTTCGTCCGGCCCAGAATGTCCTGTTCCGGTAAGAAGAAGGTTACGCCGAGGGCACGGCCGCGGGGAACGATCGTTACCTTATGGACCGGATCGCTTTCCTCGATATTCATACCGACAAGAGCGTGCCCGGCCTCATGAATAGCCGTCAGGCGGCGTTCCTTATCGGTCATCACCATCGAGCGGCGTTCGGGGCCCATCATGACCTTGTCCTTGGCAAACTCAAGGTCTTTCAGGGTCACTACCTTTTTGTCGCTCCGGGCCGCGACCAAAGCCGCCTCGTTAACAAGGTTGGCAAGGTCCGCACCGGTAAAACCAGGGGTGCCGCGAGCAATGATGTTCACATCGACCTTTTCGTCAAGCGGAATTTTCCGCGTATGGACCTTAAGTATGCCTTCGCGGCCGCGAACATCCGGATAGGAAACGACAACCTGACGATCAAAGCGTCCGGGCCTCAAGAGTGCCGGGTCAAGCACATCCGGACGATTGGTCGAGGCCATAAGGATAACGCCGTCGTTCGACTCAAAGCCGTCCATTTCGACAAGAAGCTGGTTCAACGTCTGCTCACGCTCATCGTGGCCGCCGCCAAGACCTGCTCCGCGATGTCGTCCGACAGCGTCGATCTCGTCGATAAAGATGATGCACGGTGCATTCTTTTTGCCCTGTTCGAACAGATCGCGAACGCGCGAAGCACCAACACCGACAAACATTTCAACAAAATCCGAACCTGAGATCGAGAAGAACGGCACGTTCGCCTCGCCCGCAACGGCCTTTGCTAGAAGGGTTTTGCCTGTTCCCGGAGGGCCCATCATCAAAACGCCCTTAGGGATCTTGCCGCCGAGTTTCTGAAACTTCTGCGGGTCCTTCAAAAATTCTATGACCTCTGTAAGCTCTTCCTTTGCTTCATCAACGCCGGCCACATCCTTGAATGTGACGCGTTTCTGCTGGTTATTCAGCAGTTTTGCCTTGGATTTACCAAAACTGAGGGCCTTATTGCCGCCGGCCTGCATTTGCCGTAGCGTGAACGCAAGAAAGCCGATGAGAAGAAGAAAAGGAAGCGCCTGGATCAAAATTAGCCAGCCAAGGCCGCTTGACGGCGATTCAAGCTTTATCTCGGCGTCGGTCCCTTGCGCGGCAGCGTATATCTGGTCACGCGTCGAATCGCTGCCGTCGAGCTTTGCCGTGTACTTTTCATCGGTCTTTGTGACCAGGTCCAGGCTGTCCTGTTTGATCGAAAGCT
>JADYZI010000116.1 GCA_020853255.1 Acidobacteriota bacterium | reverse complement strand
ATTCTGATTTGTTTCTAAAGCCGGTCTCGCCGATCTTTCGCACCGACACATTCGCCTCGCACCGCAGATTTCCCTTTTCCATATCCGCGTCGCTGGCACCGACCCAGCGGAGAACGCTCCGGACATGATTGACATAATCATAAGCCTGCCACGAAGTGCGAAAATCCGGTGCTGTCACGATCTCGCCGAGCGGCGTTCCGGCACGGTTCAGATCGACGTATGAATACTTATCAACATCCGGCAAACCTTCGTGCACGTTCTTGCCTGCGTCCTCCTCAAGATGCATCCTTTCGATGCGGATGGTCATTGGCTTCCATTCAACGGCGCGGCCCTGATCGTCACGTTCCGAGGTCATGAT
Source organism: Acidobacteriota bacterium (assembly GCA_020853255.1). Next base: position 3,616 of record JADYZI010000116.1, on the reverse strand, counting down.
CGTCAGCGTCCCATTGGCCGAGAATGGCCGGTCGTATTGCGAGATCTGATAGCCTTTCGGAAGGTCGGGGTAGAAATAATTCTTTCGGGCAAAAATGGATGTTTCCTGTACCTCTAGCCCAAGCGCCAAGGCCGCACGTGCCCCCAGGTCGATCACGCGCCGGTTCAGTACCGGCAATGCTCCGGGCAAACCAAGGCAAACCGGACAAGAGTTCGAGTTCGGCTCGCCGCCGGTAATGACGGCACAGCCGCAGAATATCTTTGTATCTGTCGCCAGTTGGGCATGGATCTCCATGCCGATTATCGCTTCCCAGCCTTCTTTGATCATAAAAAGAAAATGCGGACCATCTTCCAACGATGATAGTCCGCGACGACGCTAAACACAAAATTTCAGCCTAACGCGGCCGGTTGACCCTGAATGCGGGCAAGCTTCGCACGGGGCCTTGCTGGTTGAAATAATCAAAAATCGGCTGTCCGTTCCCGCCGCGCACCGGTCCGCGATACCGGCCGGAGTACGGATAGATTCCATTGTAATAATATCCACCATACGGCCAGGCAAAATAGCGGGTATCAGCCGGGACCATGTACCTGTCTTCGCGGGCGGCATACACAGCAGCGGCAAGTTCCGCCTGTATCCGTTCCCTCTCGATCCTGTCATTCATAAGCCTGGCTGACAGGGCGATGCGTTCGTCGCGGCTTTTCTCGATCTGCTTCTCCAGCTCCTCGGGAGACGGAAAACCCATTCGCTCATAGTTTTCCGCGTAGTCACGCTCCGCCCGCAGGCGTTCCTGGCGATACTTTTCGAGGTCCATGTTCGTAACGGTCCTCGTTGCCGGCCTCTGCGAAAACGCCGGAACCGCCGCCAAGGCCGCGAGCGCGGAAGCCCATAAAATTGCTTTGAACTTCATAACCTTATTACCTCACTTTATGCCAGTATAACACCGTAAATCCAGGATCGGCGCCAAAATTTTGCCCCTTTTTTCTGATGGCCATGAGCGACTTACCCGGAGCCCCGAACTTCTTTTCGTCCTTTGCGGCTTCGCGTGAAAGAAAGCCTATATCACGCAAAGCCCGCAAAGGACGCCAAGGAAACCAGGTCCTAAAAGCCAAAGCTTAATCCGACCCGCCCTGTCCGGCCTGGCGTCCGAAAGCCATTCTCAAAGTATTCGTCGTCAAAAAGGTTCTCGATGGTGCCGAACAAACGAAGGCTGTATCTATCCTTGCCAAAAGCAAATGTGTACCCGGCGGTGAGATCAAGCCGGCGGCTGCCCTTGAAGCGATAGACGTAGGAATTAAATGTCGAATTGCTAAAGATCGGGGCCAAATACGTGCTTGTGCCCGTAAAGTCTGCGTTCACCCAAAACCGCTTTATCCGCTGGGTCGCGCTGAATGTTACCTGATGCTTCGGCACGCCGAGCGTCGCAAAAACGCCGCTGCCCAATACCTGCGGCTGAAGCTGGTCGCTATTTGTGAAGGAGTACGACGCAAAAACGGTGGTCGATGACGCTGGCCGCACCGAACCGCTCAATTCGACACCGCGCGAAACACCGCCCTTTTGATTGATATATCCGCCAAAGAATCGGGGTGTATTCCCAATATCGGGAACGACATTGCCAAAACCGATAACATCGGTCAGTTTCGAATAAAAATACACGGCCGATGCGGTGATGCGGCGGCCCCAGAAATATTGGTCGAGCCCTGCGTCGAATGCGATAGCCCGCTCGGGCTTCAGGTCAGGATCGCCCAATGCTTCGAACCGCGGCGGATCGGGGAACGTGAACGTGTTAAAAAATGCCCCGAACCGCTCGTACAACGACGGCACGCGATAGCCTGTACCCGCGTGTGTGCGAAGCTTTGTTCCCGTCGAACGGATGAAATACGACGCCGATCCGTCAAATGTATATGCGGCCGGCGGGTCGTCAAGCGAAAGGTCGGAGTAGAGAGGATTCTGGCCGCTAAAACCAGGGTTTGCCAGTGTGAAAAACTGTGCACGAAATCCGCCGGCAAACTGCAGCCGTCCCTCAAGCAAATGCACCAGATCCTGGAGATAGATCGTGCTGCTCGCCTGCGAAGCGTCGGTAAAGAATCCTCCCGTTCCGCCGGGTTTCGAGCCTTCGTTCCTAAAATTCTCCCGTTCAAACTCGTACCCGACAGTCAGGCGATTCGCAGCGATCGGCGTCCAATCGATATGCGCGTTGGCCGTGTGGGCCGTGCCTTCGAAGATGCTTGTTGAAGGGCTCTGAAAGCCAATGCCGAGGGCTCCGTTATCGTTCGTTCGCTTTGTCGTTGAGCCCGCATAATATGCCTGAAACGCCAACTCGTCCGTAATAGATCGCGTCAGCACAAACTGGCCATTAAAATATCGCGACTTCTGCGTATCGTCCGGGTCATTAGCGTCAAACGCAAAGTTCACGCCCGCTATTGCGTCTATGATCCCAAAATTTGATGCCGGCGGTGTCCCCGCCGTATCGGGGCCGGTGTTCAACCTCACGAATGCGTCGGAAAGAAAAAACCGTGCCGAAATGTTCGTCCGCTCGTATGGGTTGATCTCTATCCGCGATTGGAAATTTGTATTATTCGCATCATCATCACCGTCGATGCCCTTGGTATATACCGTACGCGAAAGAGCGGCGTTGAAACCGAATTTTCCGTCCGATGTGCCCTTGCTGATATTCCCGCGAAATCTTCCGAGGCCTAGCCCGCCGGCCGCTCCGCTCACCTGCCCGTGCCAGCCGCTTTGCGGGATCGGCGTTTGAAGGTCGATCGTGCCGCCTATGGCGTTCGTGCCGTAAAGCGAAGAACCCGGCCCGCGAAGTACCTCGGCGCGGCTCACGCTTGTCAACGTAATATCGGAAAGGAATGGCGAAGCGTCGCCGGTGATCGCCGCCGGGTCGCGAAAGCGTATGCCGTCGATCAAAACGGCCGTATCCTGATTGCGAAGGCCGCGAGATTTTATCGATGCCGTGCGTCCAAAACCGCCCAACTGCTGTACCCGCAAACCCGGGATCGTGCGAAGCGAATCAACAAGCGTTATATCCGCCCGGTCACGCATTTCCTGCCCGACTATCGTGCTTACGCTCTTTGAGACCTCTTCAACCGGCTGCACCGCATCGGCCGAGATCGTGACCGTTTCTCGTATCTCGCAATTCACGCAGTTTGGCCCGCCGATCGAACTCAAGGCAAAGTCCTTTTCGACCGCCTGTCCGGCGGTTACATCGATCGCGGCCTTAGGATTCTGAGTCCGGTCCGCGGACGGCGGGGCCACGGAGATCACATATCGACCGCCGCGTACATTTTCAAATCTGTAATTGCCTTCGGCATCGGTCACGCTGGTGTAATTGAGGGAAGTATCGCTCTCCAACCTCAGGGTAATTGTCACGTTCGGGTACGGAACACCCTTTTCATTCCCGGACACTATCCGGCCGACATAACCGGTCACTTGTGTGCCCGTTTGTCCGAATATCAATAATGCAAAGATCGCTATAAATATAAATGGTCCAACTATCTTCATTTTGCTCCTCTTCTGCCCACACGCAGAATGGTTCGTAACCTGACAGAACGAGCAAAGTTCCAGACTGCGGCCATTTCGCGATTGGCCTCACTGTTGCGTGGGCAGT
>JADYZI010000115.1 GCA_020853255.1 Acidobacteriota bacterium | reverse complement strand
TGGTTCCACAGCCGAAGAGCGATTTCTTCGAATTTGATCGACAGTTCGATCCGCAGATCGTCGGCCCGGCGGGACGTTATCCCGCATATCGCGAGACATACGCTCAGGAGGGCTTCCAGATCCTGGATTATTGGCGGGCTATCCGCAAGCGGATCTGGCTTGTCGCGGGCATTGCAGTGTTGGTGACAACGCTTGCCGCGATCTACGTCGCTCGAAAACCGGATGTCTTTTCGGCAAAGGCACAGGTCCAGGTCGATCAGGAACAGATCAATCCGGAGCTCGACACGCGGCAGCGGCCGATTTTATCGGCTGACCCATCGTATTTCAACACCCAACTGCAGCTCTTGAACAGCGAATCGCTGCTTCGCCGTGTTATCAAGGAACACAATCTCGATACAAATCCAGAGTTCCAGCGCCTAAAGGCAGAAGGCTCAACTTCTGCATTGCGTTCGATGTTAAAGGCCGTCGGGCTCGCGCGTGAAGAAGTTAAGCGTGAGCCGGGTGCAGGTGATAAAGATGCATCAGCCGATAATCCGTCACTTGTTTCGGCCGCCGAGATAGAAGAGGCCGTCCGGTTGGCCCCATATGTTGAGATCATCAAAAAGAATCTTACGATCGAACCCGTTCGCGAATCGCGGGTAACATTCAAGGATACCCGGCTGATCGACGTATTCTATACCAGCCATGACCCGGAACTTGCGGCGTTTGTCGCAAATGGGATCAGTGAGACATTCACCAACTACAATCAGGAAAAACGGACCGGCACTAACCGCAAGACGAGTGATTTTTTAGAGGGCAAGATCAACGAGCTTCAATCTCAGATCAGGACGGATGAGGTCAAGCTGGTTGAACTTCAGAAAAGCGTCGGGATCGTGCCGACCACGGGCGACCAGACGATCGTTGTCGACCGCCTCTCGGGATTGAACAAGGACCGTCTCGCGGCCGAACTTGAGCGAACGACGGCGGAAGCTGAGTTGATGGCTGTAAAAAATTCTCCGGAAAAGCTGAAGTCGATGGTGGAATCGACCCTCGCCCGGTACATCACAGAAAAACAGAACTCGATCCTGAATGTTCGGAACGAAGCAGAAAAGAGGATCGCCGAGCTTCAATCGCAGCGGGCAAAACTGCTCGAAGATTATCAGGACAAGGCCGATCCGGTAAAAGAGGTCGACAGGCAGATAGAGAGCCAGCAGAGATCGCTTGAAAATGCGATCGGAAAGAACAACACAGAGATCGAAGATTATAAGAAAAGGGCCGCAATTGACCTGTTGAACACGCTTCAAACCAATTTCGATAAGGCCCGCGATAAAGAGGGTCAGATCCGCGCTTCCTTTGATGAACAATATGCCCGGGCACAGGGGCAAAACAGCGGTGCGGTGACCATAAAGCTCCTGCAGCAAAACCTCGAGGCCAATAAGAATTTTCTGAAGCAGCTCCAGGGCCAACAAAGTTCGAACGACGTTATGTCGCAAGGTTCGGACAACAACATCAGTGTCGCGGGGTTTGCGATCCCGAACAACATTCCGGTCGCGCCGCGAAGGCTCGTTACCGTGCTTGCGGCACTGTTCCTATCGACTCTTTTTGGGATGGGCCTCGCCCTTTTCCTTGAATACCTTGACGATACCATTCGCACGGTCGAAGAGATCGAGAGCGTGCTGCAGCTCCCGGCCCTTGCCGCGATCCCTACGATCGAATCGATCCCAAAGCGAAAGCTTCTTCTTGTCGGATCAACGGAGGAAACTGACGATACGCCAAATTCGGAACTGCTGATATATTCAGATCCGCGCTCGGGGCTCGCGGAAGCTTATCGGCAGCTTCGAACATCAGTACTTCTCTCGACCGCGGGGCATCCCCCAAAATCTTTGCTGATAACTTCCAGCCTGCCTTCTGAAGGCAAAACGACGACCGCAACGAATACAGCGGTCAGTCTCGCTCAAACCGGTGCAAAGGTCCTGATAATTGACGCCGATATGCGCCGCCCGCGGCTCCATTCGATCTTTAATGTGACGAACGGGGAAGGGTTAAGTACGCTTCTTTCAAGCGAATCGACCGATGCGGACATTGCCCGCGTCGTAAAGTCCGACGAAAGCACGAAAATGCATATTCTTACCTCCGGGCCAATTCCGCCAAATCCGGCTGAACTGATCGGCTCCGAGCAGATGGCCACGCTTCTCAAGCGGCTGCAGAAGCACTATTCACACGTCGTGATCGACTCGCCCCCGATCACATCGTTTACAGACGGCGTGTTGATAGCATCAATGGTAGATGGCGTCATTCTCGTTGTGCATTCGGGAAAAAGCTCCCGGCAGGTCGTCAAACGCGCACGGCAGCTTTTGAGCGATGTCGGTTCGCGGATACTGGGCGTTGTTTTGAACAACGTAAATCTCCGTTCGCAGGACAATTACCATTATTACCAAACCTACTACCACCGAAATTCTTATAATACAGACGAATCGGTTTAGGCCGGGATTCCCCAGTGGATAAAGACATGAATTTGCCGACTAGGGTATTGGTCACAGGCGCGGGCGGTTTCATTGGAAGCCACCTCGTTACAGCTCTAAAGAAAAAGGGATACTGGGTTCGCGGTGCCGACATCAAGGCCCCGGAATTCAGCCCGAGCGACGCCGACGAATTTCAACTTCTGGACCTTCGCCGGAGAGAGAACTGCCTGCTTGCCACGGCTGGCGTCGATGAAGTGTATGCCCTGGCGGCCGACATGGGTGGAATGGGATTCATCTCGGCCCACCACGCGCAGATACTGTATAACAACTCGCTGATAAATCTGCACACACTCGATGCGGCGCGGGAGAACGGTGTGACGCGGTATCTGTACACCAGTTCTGCCTGCATTTACCCTGAGCATCTGCAGGAAGATGCTAACGTCACGCCGCTGAAAGAAGCAGATGCCTATCCCGCCTATCCACAGGACGCTTACGGTTGGGAAAAGCTGATCTCGGAACGGCTTTGCGGCCATTACCGCGATGATTACGGCATCGAAACGCGGACCGTTCGGTTTCACAATATCTTTGGCGAACTCGGCACCTGGGATGGAGGCCGCGAAAAAGTTCCCGCAGCCCTTTGCAGAAAGGTGGCGGTGGCTAAGCTGACCGGAGTATCTGAGATCGAGATCTGGGGTGACGGCGAACAGACGCGCTCGTTCTGTTATATCGACGACTGCGTCGAGGGAATCTACAGGCTTATGCGTTCCGATCATTCGGAACCGCTCAACCTCGGCCAGGACCGGATGGTCTCGATCAACGAGCTTGCTGAGATCATCGCAAAGATCGCCGGGATAGATATCACGAGGAAGCACGTTGACGGGCCGCAGGGCGTTCGCGGCCGCAATTCGGACAATACTCTTTTGCGTGAAACATTAGGTTGGGAGCCGCAGATCTCACTCGAGGACGGACTTCGGATAACCTATAAATGGATCGAGGAACAGGTCCGGGCGTCTCTGACATCGCAAGGGCATTCCGCTGCGATCGGATAGGCCCGTTCGCACATGAGGTTCGGTCGGCAGCAAGTAATGGGCGCTCAAAGAAGGACAGCGACAGGAAAGGCCCTTGGCAATTTTGATGAATATGCCAAGGATTACCGGCGCGTTCACAATGAGTCATTGGCCATTACCGGCGCCGACAGTGATTTTTTTTCGGAGCAAAAAGTTCGGGTCGTCCGCGGTATCGAGGCCGATAAAGATGGATCGCTGCTCGACCTTGGATGCGGTGATGGAAACTCGGCCCGGTTCTTTCGCCAACACTTTCCGGATTGGAACTACGCCGGTGTTGATACATCAAACCTCAGCATTGAGATAGCAAAAGCCCGGGCGGTCGAAGGCGCGGAGTTCGTTCATTTCGACGGCGACAAAATTCCGCATGCCGACAATTCGTTCAAGGTTGTATTCGCCGCATGTGTCTTCCATCATATCGATCCGAGCGCTCATGCGGATGTGTTGTGCGAGATAAGACGCGTCCTGCGGCCAGGCGGAAGATTTTATTTATTCGAACACAACCCGCTAAATCCGTTGACGCGGCGTGCAGTGAATACGTGCCCGTTTGACGAGGATGCGGTATTGCTTCGGGCTGGCTATACGCGGAAAATGCTTCGCGCGTCCGGTTTTCAGGAGATCGAGATCGGCTATACGGTTTTTTTTCCAAACTATAAAATATTTCGCGGCCTGCATGCGCTTGAGCCATTTCTAAAATGGCTGCCGGCGGGAGGCCAATACTATGCCCGGGCCGTCGTCTCTGAATGAGCGATGCCGGCCATCGATCGGGTTAAGCGGCCTGAAGTCAGTTCTTCTTTCGGGCCCGTTCGTTGATCATCCATAGTGAACGTATGTTCAAAAGATCACCAAGCAGTCCTGATCGCCCCTCATTCGGCCGGTCAGACGTCATCTTCTTCGGCCTGGTCTTTTTGTTCCTCTACACTCAGCTTTTCCAGTTGCCTTTCACGCCATACTATTTTGGCGGCGACCACCTCATCCCTATATCGAACGCAATGCGATTGCTCGACGGGGAAGTGATGTATCGCGATTTTTTTCACATTACACCGCCAGGCGCAGAATTGTGGTACGCCGCCTTCTTTTCGGTGTTCGGAATAAAGGTCTGGGTGCTCAATTTTACGATCCTGCTGTTGAACCTGGGCCTTGTTTCGCTTGCCTGGTATTTCTCACGCCAACTTTTCACCGGGCTCCTGGTCTATGCTGCACCGACGCTCCTGATCATTTTCGGCTTTAGATTATTTTTTGTCGATGGAAGCTACCGGTTGTTCTGCGTCATCTTCGCACTTGGGGCGGCTGCGGTACTGATGAGGTCCCGAGGAAAATATGAGATCGTTTTGGCCGCGATCCTATGCGGAATCTCGACGCTCTTCGGGCACCCTCGCGGAGTGACGGCGATCGCAGGCATCGCACTTTTTCTCACGTGGGAGCATTTTCGCCACCCTTCGCGCGAACGAGGGCTTTTTAAGACCGCACTTCTCCTTGGCGTCCCGTTTGCGATTACGGTATTCGCAACCCAGATATATTTTGCCATCACTGCGGGATTCGATAACTATTATTTCTCGCTCGTCACATTTCTCCAGAAATATTATTCAAGCGATCCCTTGTCGAATCAGGATGTGTTCCTTGCCGATCTACCGGACCTTGGCCAATTCTTTTCTATCTATTCGCCCGCTGCCGCCGTGTCGCGCTACGTTCGCCTCGCGGCGCCGACCCTATTCTTTTATGCCGTTGTTCCGTGGCCGTATTTTGCCTTTCTCCTGTACCGATGGAGGCGTAAGACATATCTCGAAAATGCGGCCGCCGATCAGCGGCTGATACTTTTGTGTTCTATCGGGATCGCCTTGACCGTCGGCATTTCGGCACCAAGCGGTTTTAGGTTGTCGCATATCTCCATTCCGGCGATCGTTGTGCTTATTTGGTTTTTGTCTCGCATGAAACTTGCGCCTTTCGTCACCGTGATCGTCCTCTGTGTCTCAGGCTTATTAGGTGCGGCCTACGCCATCCAGCGGCAAACAATAGAGAAGTCTTATCTTGATATGCCCGCCGGGCGAGCGGCTTTTCTATCACCCTTTGTTTTTGAACGATACAAGTGGGTCGGCGAACACACTCGTCCAGGCGATCTCTTTTACGAGGGACATCATCCGACATTCTATTTTCCGTTTCACCTGAAGAACCCGACCCCGCTTTATGTTGTTCGCGACAACAACTACAGCCCTTCGTTCCAGGTGGACAGCGTTCTCCGGTCACTGCAGGCACATCCGCCCGAGTACATACTGTGGCCAAGGAAATGGTCAAAACCGGCGGGCGAGAGGCAACCGGGCGACAATCTGGAAGACCTTTGGCAGTTTGTGCAGGGAAATTACGAGATCATCTTCGTATTCGAGAAGCCGCTCGATTATACTCCTAACAGTGAGGGCGATATCGAGGTCTGGCGGAAAAAGGATAAGTAGGCCTGCTAGTGTTTATCTATGGCGTTCGCGGTAAGGCAAACATCGAACATGACCATCCACGAGCGGGCGTTGGTGCCCGGCCTCGTTTTGATGCTGTGCGCCCTGGGGGTCGCATTCCTCTTCATGGTCCTGAATAGTGATCTGGTAGAGTCTTTCCCATACCTCTACCTGCTTCCGTGGATAATGGGCCTCGGTTTGGTATTGATCGCACCCACGGCTTACCTTTATCAGAAAGGACGTCTGAAGCTGTACGACCCGCTTGTTTTTGCTACTTGGGCCTACCTGTTCCCGTCATTTGTCGTCGGCGGATTGATGCTTGCGGGCGGTTGGTCAAAGCCGCCGTTCATGGCGTTTATCCAGGATGCTCCCTACAACCTTCCCTACGCGGTGGTTCTCGTGATGGTAGGATTTGTCGGGTTGGCGGTAGGCTATTTCCTCCCCATCGGTGCCAAGCTCGGGGCGGCGGCCGGACGGTTTCTTCCCGCAAAGGATTTCGATTCATCTGCCCTGCTTATACCGGGTGTCAGTTTGCTGGTCCTGGGTACCATCAACACCGTCTTCGCCTTGATCTTCGGCATTATCGGTTATCAAAAGGTGGACGAGATCGATCCATTCAGCGGCACGGTTTACCTGACAACGCTTTTTTGGATGCAGGGATCTTTCATCCTCTGGTATGTGATCTTTCGACGGGGGCGATTTGATCTAAAATCGGCTGCGCTGGGCGGCCTGATGTTCGCTCTCACCATCGGGCGGGCGCTGTTCGCCGGAAACCGGGCGGCGCTGATGCAGGTGATCCTGCTGGTCATTCTCGCGTTCTTCCTGGCGGGTGGAAAAATGAACGCCCGCCGGGCGATAGTAGCGGGTATTGTCTTTTCTGTTGCTCTGATCGCCGGTGTGATATACGGCACCACTTTCCGCAATATCAAAGGCGGCGAGGCGCGGGTCTCGATCGGCCAATATTCTGAAAACATTTTCGACACGTTTGAAGAGGTCGGCAAGTTCGATATTTCCGAAAATTTGCAATTCGCATTCATGACCCTTGCCGAGCGCATGGATATCCTGAGTTCGGTGGCCGTCGTTGTATCAAATTACGAGGCCCTTGCGCCTTATGAAGAGAGCTATGGCCTTGATAACAATATCTGGAAAGACCTGACAACATTTTTCGTCCCCCGGATGCTGTGGAACGACAAGCCGCTTGCCTCCGAACCGAGAAAGTACTCTGAACTCTATTTTGATTTTGGCGAGAGTTCATTTGCGATCACTCCGATGGGCGATCTGTTAAGAAATTTTGGCCCGATCGGGATACCGATAGGGATGCTTCTCTTCGGAATTGTTCTCAGGTTTCTATATCGCGCGCTGGTCGAGGACCAGCCGCAAACCATGTGGCGGCGAACGCTTTATTTCATGCTCCTGATCTCGATCTCATATGAAGGCTTCTACGGTGCGCTGATACCAACGATCTTTAAGGTCGGGATCACCGCCATTGCCGGGCTTTTATTTGTCGCCCTTGTTGCTCGTGCCCTTGGCCATCGCCGTGTAGAGTTGCCGGCCTGAAGCCCTTCGATTCGCGCTCATGAACGTTTTTACTAACGGCTGCTTCGACATTTTGCACCGAGGGCATATCGACCTCCTAGAACGAGCTCGTGCGCTCGGGGACAAGCTCATTGTCGGCCTGAACAGCGATGATTCAGTTCGACGCATTAAGGGCGCCGGGCGCCCGGTCCAGGACCAGGCGTCCCGACAGGCAATACTTCTAGGGCTTAAATCCGTTGATGAAGTCATTATTTTTGACGAACTTACACCGGAAAACCTGATCCACAAGATCAAGCCGGATATTCTGGTGAAAGGCGGCGACTGGAAGGTGGATGAGATCATTGGAGCTGACTTTGTCAGGCAAAATGGCGGCCAGGTGTTTTCGCTGCCGCTTATCGAAGGATATTCATCCTCAGCAATTATCGAGAAAATGGCAACGCCAACTGAAACAGCAAATGCCGGCGGCGGGACCGTAATTTCATCGC
>JADYZI010000114.1 GCA_020853255.1 Acidobacteriota bacterium | reverse complement strand
TCGCAGGCCCTTTTACGCCATCAAATTCACCCGCAATGATTTCGACTTCGCCGCCATCAGGCAGCCCGACGCGGCCCATTTGGGCGTTCGTGATCGCCTGGTATTTCGGCGGCGTCATCTTGTCCTTTGCGGGCAAGTTGACCCAAAGCTGCACCATATGGAAAAGGCCGCCCTGACGGCTCCGCTCCTGCTCATGAAACTCCTTGTGCAGAAGTCCGCTGCCCGCCGTCATCCACTGAACATCGCCTTCTTCGATCACGCCACCGCCGCCGTGCGAGTCGTGATGCTCGACCTTGCCCTTATATGCGATCGTAACCGTCTCAAACCCTCGATGCGGGTGCGGCCCGACGCCGTAAGGCTCCTCTCGCGGAGCAAAATACGTCGGCGCGTTGTAGTCCAGCAAAAAGAACGGACTCATTCTCTTCGCCGAAAGCGGCCCGTGCGGAAAAAATCCGTGAACGTGAAATCCGTCGCCCACCCAATGCGCCTGCGGCGGCGCAACGATCCTTTCAACTGTCCTCATCGCCATTTCGTGTTTTGTTGTCGCTGTCATCTCATTCCTCCTTGTCTCTGCGGGAGATCCTTCGACTTTCCCTCTGCGCCTCTGCGGGAAACTCTTTCTTCCCTCTGCGTTTCTGCGGTGAATTCTTTGTCTTTGCAAGAAACCAATTTCTCCCGCGGAGACGCAAAGTCGCAAAGCCATTGCAAGAAGTCTATCGCCTTAAGGAATGAATGTAACCATCAATTGCGGTGGGCAGGAACTAATACTTTTGGGTGGGAATATGAAGCGGCTCATCCAACCGCCTCCGACGGATGAGCGCGGATGTAAGGCCGCATCCGATAATGGCCGCCGTCGAGCAAATTACGGTGACAAAGAGCACCGCGACTATAAACCCGAGAAATGGTCCTAACTCGCCTTTCACCTCTGAATTGGCCGAGGAAAGCATGAGTCGGGAAATAAGGAAAAAGGAAAATATGGTCGAGCCAAAAACCGCGATCGCGAGCCACGAGGCAAGATACTTTTGAAGATTCTCTCGAAATCTCCAGGCAAATACGGCTGCAGAAAAGTATGAAGCTGTTATAAGCAGGAAGGACTCCGTGTATGCCATCATCTCGTCGAGAGGCTGGTCAAATGGCCCTGGATGCTGTGATATTTGGGCGTTAAGGAACAAAAGCAGCACGACCGGCAAAATTATGCTCAAACTTCCGGCAGTTCCAAAGAGGACTACTCGTCGAATGGTATAGCTGCCCTGAAACCATCGACTCGCGTCCGGACCCCACGGAAGTGTCTTTGTCTTAACCATACGAGCGCCCGTCGCTAGTCAAGGAACAATGCCTTTGGATTTCTGCGCGCTATCGCCAGCAGTCTTAAAGCAGCACCGCTTGGCTTGTTCGTACCCTGCTCCCATGCTCTCACTGTCGCTGCAGACGTGTTAAGAAGTACCGCAAATGCGCTTTGAGAAACGTTGAGCCGACGGCGTAAGGCGATTATATCTTTCTTCGCCATCGGCTTTGGCGGATTGACCTCACGAACGACCTCACGAACGCCAACGACCTTCTTACCCGCGGCGTGATCGCGCATCTGCTTCGCTCCTTCTATCAACTCGTTGAACTTCGAAGTATCCATTCCGCCTATTATTGCACGACCGAGAAGGGAGGAGGCCACATCATTTCTTGCAAACCACCATCAGACCGTCGCGGATGGGGAGCAGAGCGTTGGTGACGCGTGGGTCAGACTGAATCTTTATATTGAAATTGTGCAGTGCCTGCGTGTCCTCGTCCTTTTCTTCGTTGAGGACGCGGCCGCTCCATAGGACGTTGTCGGCTATGATGAAGCCGCCGGGCCGCACTTTCTCGAAGACAAGGTCGTAATAGAGTGAGTAATTAGACTTATCTGCGTCGATAAAGACGAGGTCTATCGGGTCTTTGATCTCGGGAATAAGGTCTTTTGCCTCGCCGAGGCGGAAATCGATGACGTTTTTGTACTCGGTTCGCTCAACGAACGACTTTGCGACGCGATTCGTCTCTTCCTGTATATCCAATGTAATGACTTTTCCGCCCTCCGCAAGCCCTTCTGCAAAGCAAAGAGCCGAATAGCCGAGATATGTGCCGATCTCGACGACGAGTTTCGGCCGGATCATCTTCGACAAAAGAGCGAGTATGCGTCCCTGCACATGTCCCGAAAGCATCGATGAATCGCTGTAATGTGCGTAGCAATGCTCTCGAAGCTCACGTAAAACGGGGCTTTCTTCGGAAGTGAACAATTCTGCGTACTCGGTCAATTCGTTCTTGATCATATATCCACCCTTACGAGGCCGCGTTTTATCGCCGCGGTCGCGGCTGACGTTCTGTCGGAGACGCCGATCTTCGAAAAAATGTTCTGAATGTGGCTTTTTACGGTGTTTTCGGAGATATCGAGGGCGAATGCGATCTCTTTATTCGACATACCGCCAACGATCGACCGCAGAACATTGGTTTCCGCCGGCGTTAGTTCGTCGGCACCGTAATTTTCCGCCAAAACCGATGCGATCTCTTTCGGAAGATATTTTTTGCCATTTGCGGCGGCCTCGACAGCGGCAAAAAGCTCGTCTCCGCTCTCATCTTTCGAAACAAAGGCGAGAGCTCCGAGTTTTAAAGCTTTCGCAATTTCGCCGTCTCCCGCGTTATCCGCAAGGATCACGACCCTTGCCCTGGGTTGGATCTCAAAGTAGGCAGGAAGAGCGTCTATTGAGCAGGAATCGACAAATCTTAGGCCGAGAACGACCACATCCGGCCGCAATTCCTTGAAAAGCTCAAAGCCCTCCTTTGGATCGGCAGTGCTCGCCGCAAGTGTAAATCGATCGCTCTTTGCGATGAGGGCCTCGATGCCTTCGCGGGCGATCTGCTGACGTTCGATTAGAAGTACGTTGATCACTGCCCCATTCAAGCCAATTTTGCGGCGAATTCGACGAGCGGCTTGATCAGGTCGGTGTCGTAGTTCGTTTTTACATGCTGCATTACCGCGGTCATTCTCTCCAGGCCCATTCCCGTATCGACCGACGGAGCCGGCAGCGGCGTAAGCAGGAAACTCCCGTCCGCTTCGAGCGTGCGGTTGTACTGCATGAAGACGAGATTCCAGATCTCCATCGTCGTGTCGCCGGGGCCGTTGACCCAAAGCGGGGAGTTCTGTTCCGGATCAGAAGGATCTTCACCCATGAAGTAATGGATCTCAGAACAAGGGCCGCACGGACCTGTGTCGCCCATCTGCCAAAAATTGTCCTTGCGGCCGAAACCGAGTACGCGTTCGGGCCTTGCACCGGCCTTTATCCAAAATTCGCGGGCTTCGTCGTCCGGCCCGACCT
>JADYZI010000113.1 GCA_020853255.1 Acidobacteriota bacterium | reverse complement strand
GGGATCTATTTACCGGATGATGTTCTTAAGAAGCTATATCGTGAAAATGCACTGAGGTTGCTGGAAGCAAGGTGATAGACTCGAAGATCGTTGGCATCAGATCCGTCTTGCTGACCGTTGCGCTCATTGCAACGGCATCCACTGTCCTGCGCGCGCAGTTCGACATCATTCCAAAAGCTCAAAGTGTCAGGCCGGGAGTCGGAGTGTTCTTGCTTGACAGCTCAACGACCGTCGATTCTCCTCCTGATCATCGTTCGAAAGAAATTGCAAAGTTTCTAATTGATTCGATCAGAATGCAAACGGGTATCTCGATCTCGAAAAATAGGACAGGAAACAACAGGATCGAGCTTCGTTTCGCCCCAAACATTGTGGATGGCGAAGCCTATCGCCTTACAGTAAGCGAGAGCCGTATCACCATTGAAGCAGGCGATACAAAAGGCCTGTTTTGGGCGGTTCAGACGCTTCGGCAGATCCTTCCGAGTACCAGAGGGGAAGTCGTTGCTATTCCGGCCGTAGTGATCGACGACAAGCCTGCATATGCTTATCGCGGACATATGCTGGACGTCGGGCGGCATTTTTTTTCCGTCGAGTTCATCAAGCGGCAGATCGATCTGCTTTCGTATTACAAGATCAATACCTTTCGTTGGCATTTGACCGAAGATCAGGGCTGGCGCATCGAAATAAAGAAGTATCCAAGACTAACTGCTGTCGGTGCTTGGCGTAAAGAGGCGGACGGTTCAACGTATGGCGGCTTTTACGCGCAGCGGCAGATACGCGATATTGTCGAGTATGCTCGCATCAGAAACGTGCAGGTTATCCCGGAGATCGAAATGCCGGGACACAGCGTTGCCGCTCTGGCCGCATATCCTGAATATTCATGCCGCCAGAAGCCGTTAAAGGTGACGGCGGAATGGGGCGTTCACAAGGATGTGTTTTGTGCGGGCAATGAGCACACGTTCGACTTTCTAAAGGATGTCTTGGACGAGGTCATTGAGCTGTTCCCGTCGCCTTATATCCACATCGGCGGCGACGAAGTGCCAAAAGATCGCTGGAAAGAATGTCCGTTGTGCCAACAGCGAATAAGATCCGAGGGCCTAAAGGACGAACACGAACTCCAAAGCTATTTCATCAGGCGAATTCAGCAATATCTTGAATCAAAGGGTAAAACTCTGATCGGCTGGGACGAGATCCTTGAAGGCGGTACCGACAGGAACGTCGTCGTTGAGGTTTGGCGTGGCAATTCGGAAGCTGCCAAGGCCTTGGCCGGCGGGCATCGAATGATCGTTGCCGGTCCGTTCTATTTCGACACACCGATAAAGAACAAGACCCTCAAGGAAGTTTTTTTTACCGATCTAACTTCTATCCCAGGCTATTTTGAGGATCGAGATCTGGTTCTCGGTGCCGAATGTCCGCTCTGGACCGAGCACGTGACGCCCGTAAATGCAGAATCAAAACTCTATCCGCGGCTTCAGGCATTTGCAGAGGTGACCTGGACCGGCAATGTCGGAGATTTTGACGACTTCAAGCGTCGAATGGCCTTGCATTATGCACACATGGATTCGCTCGGCATTGCCTACGGACCGGAAGATAAGGCGGTGGCTGAGTACGGAATCGTATCCTTGCCGGCAATCGCTGCGTGGCGATTAACGGGCGTCAAAGGCTTTAATGACATAACGTTCCGTTACACGACCGATGGCAGCGAACCGTCGCCAAGATCCCGGTCGTTCGCAGAATCGCTTGATATCTCTCGGCCTGCTCTTATCAAAGTTGCACCCTTTCGCAATGGCAAGAAGGTTGACCTGTCGAGATCATTCACTCTTACGGCAAATACAGCTATGGGAGCGTCGGTCACATACGCGGATCCTATTGACAAGCGTTATGCCAAAGCAGGTGAAGCGGCGTTAATAGACGGGCTAGTCGGGAGCCGCGATCATAACGACGGTATTTGGGTGGGCTGGCAAGGGGCCGACATGGATGCGGTTATCGACCTTGGCAGGCCGAGGATATTCACTTCTGTCTCTGTGAATTTTCTTCAACAGAGCAGCTCTTGGATCGTGCTGCCGAGACGAGTGAGCATGTTCGCTTCGGAGGATAAGGAGACTTGGGTTGAGCTGAAGACCATCGATACGGGAGCGAATGCAATGGATATGGACACTTCCGTTCGGACGATAACATTCAATCAGCCGAAGTCGGTCACCGCGAGATATGTAAGAGTAAATGCTGTGCGATTTGGGAAACTGCCGGCAGGGCATAACGGTGCGGGTGGGGAATCGTGGATATTTGCGGACGAGATCACTATACGGTGATCTTGTGAGAACTTGAGTGAAGGGAAAGCTTGATGTGTAACACGAAGAGAATACCGCTGTTGGAAGTATGTGTCGATTCGGTCGAATCTGCCTTTGCTGCGGAAAAAGGCGGTGCAGATCGGGTGGAACTTTGCGACAACCTCGTCGAAGGCGGGACAACGCCGAGTGCAGGTTCTATTGAGGCCGCTCGCGAAAGACTCTCGATCAAGCTGCATGTGATCGTCAGGCCTCGCGGCGGAGATTTTTTGTATTCGGACATCGAACTTGACGTAATGAAACGCGACATTTTGACAGCGAAAGATCTTGGGGCGGACGGCGTTGTCATCGGTGTGTTGAATGCGGACGGTACGATCGACCGCGAACATACTCGCGAGCTTGTCGAGATAGCTCGCCCGATGTCCGTTACTTTTCACAGGGCCTTTGATATGACGCGCGAGCCTTTCGAAGCCATGGAAACCCTTATTGATCTCGGCATTGACAGGATCCTGACGTCAGGCCAAGAACCTGGTGCTGAGAAAGGCGTCGAATTGATCCGGGAACTCGTTGAGC
>JADYZI010000112.1 GCA_020853255.1 Acidobacteriota bacterium | reverse complement strand
CGAGCGGCCTTCGACAGATGTATTTCAAAACGCGCGAAGAAGGCTTTGGTGCCGAGGTCAAGCGGCGGATAATGCTGGGCACTTATGTTCTCTCAAGCGGTTATTATGACGCTTACTATGCAAAAGCGCAGAAAGCCCGGGCAATGGTCAAGCGGGATTACCAGTCCGCCTTTGTCGCATGCGACGCCATACTCACGCCAACATCGCCGTCGGTCGCATTCAAACTTGGTGAAAAATCTGACGATCCACTTGCGATGTACCTGAACGACGTATATACCGTCTCAGCAAACCTTGCCGGAGTCCCGGCGATCAGCGTACCCTGCGGCCTATCAACTGAGGAACTGCCTATCGGCTTTCAGTTGGTTGGAAATTTCTGGTCCGAGCCCGTATTGCTGAACTTGGCTGCTGCCTATAGCGGCCAGTTCCCGGCCGATGCGAAACCGCGGATCTATGCGGATTGACGCCTGGACCTCTTGAATCTTCGGCGGGAGTGGGCAAGCCGGCTTTGACGGTATGCGATGTGAGGGCTGTTCATATTAAGTTATTGAATTGGCAGTTCGTCGTATTCAAGATCGCCCGGCACGATCTGTAACTGATCATTCGGGAGAACGTTCGACCAGCGGCCCGGATCTTCAAGCAAACGTGTTGCCTCATCCGCCGGGATCGGGCGTGAAAACAGAAAGCCCTGTCCATACTCGCATCCGAGAACCCTAAGCTGATGAAACTGATGGATGCTTTCGATTCCCTCCGCGATCACACTCAAACGCAAGGCCTTTGCCAGGGCCAAAATGGTCCGAACTATCTCGCCGTTCTCCGATCCGCCTTCCATTGTGCTGACGAAAGATCGATCGACCTTGAGGGTATCGATCGGGAATCGGTGCAAGTAGCTCAGGTTTGAGTAACCCGTTCCAAAATCGTCGATACTGAGCTGAATACCAAGCCGCTGGATCTTTTTCAGCACCTCGATAACAGCTTCGGCATTGCCCATCACCGCGCTTTCAGTGATCTCCAGCTTGAGACATCCCGGATCGATCCCTGTCTCTTCTACGATCATGCGCAGATTATCGACGAGATTCGGCTGGCCTAGATGACTGGCAGAAAGATTTACGCTCATCATCAGCGACCGAGGGGCGATGCGGGCCCGCTTCCACCTCGTCAATTGCTCGCACGCTGTCTTCAAGATTTGCAGGGTCATCGGGATGATCAACCCGGTGGATTCCGCGGTCTCGATAAATTCACCCGGCGTCACCAAACCTCGGCTCGGGTGATTCCAGCGCAGTAGGGCCTCGAAACCGATAAGCGTGGCATCGCCAATGTTAACGATCGGCTGGTAGAAAAGCTCAAACTCATTGCGTTCGACAGCCAATCTAAGGTCGGTTTCCAACTCAAGTAGAGAAACCGCGCGGGCGTGCATGATCTGGTCAAAAACAATACTCGACTTGCCCGATTCTTTTGCGTTGTACATCGCGATATCAGCATCGCGAAGTATCTCTTCAGCGTCGCGATAGCGATCGTCGCTGACCGCGATCCCAAGACTTGCACTCGCAAATACCTGCCGCCCGAGCAGGTCATACGGCTGAGCAACCTGTGCATTTATCCAATTTGCCAACGCGATAGCATCACCAACCACGCTGATCCTGGGCATTACCACGGCAAATTCGTCACCGCCAAAACGGCCAACCTTGCAATCTGTCCCGGAAGACTTGAGCCGATTCGCAACCGTCCGGATCAACTCGTCACCGATACTATAGCCAAGACTGTCATTTATCGTTTTGAACCGGTTCAGATCGAGGAAGAGGACAGCAAAATCCTGTTTGGTCTGTTTTCGCTTCTGGAGCAGTTCGTTGATGGAATCAACCACAAAGTTTCGGTTCGGCAGCCCGGTCAACGAGTCGTGGTAAACGGTATGGTGAAGCTTTTCATGGCTTTCTCTGAGGGCATTCGAGCTTACTTCAAGCTGCTGAATATAATGTTCAAGCTCGCCAATGTGCTGCTCAGCCTGTTCCGCCCGGTCACTTTCGGCCTTCTCAGCCTTTAGGGACGAATCGCGTACAGCATCGGAATATCGCTTATAGGTTATGTAAACGACCGCAAAGAACAGGGCCACAGATGCGAAGAGGATCACATCGGCCTGGTCGAACGCTCGTGACAACAGCCCGCTGAGCAATGCACTGGTCAGGTAAATGACCATTGCCCCAAAGCAATGATCATTCCAGGCCTGAAGCAGTTTCTGGCCAGTTCGGATCGAAATGTATGCAGAGACAAGGATCGAATGGGCGGCAAATTGTGATAGGCCCATCGCAAGCATCATCACAACGAGTTGTGAAAAGCCCGTCGGGGCACCGTAGTTCTGATACGCGAATAGCGCCTGGATCGCGATCGCCGAAACAAAGACCGATATCGCAGCGACAGACGTATTCGCGATGATGGTCTGGACTCGCATTGGGGCCCCGCTTCGGCGAAGCACGAATGACGAGAACGCAGCCTCTCCCGCTCCTAACAAAACAGCCACCGGCCCGCCATAAGTAAGCAGAGCGAAGAGCACGAGTGCGTCCGAGGCGGTCAGGTGCATGTTCGTTCGCGGGAGTTGAACCCGGAGCGACGAACCAAAGAACACGGTTACACAGGACAGCAGCAGCAGTCCAAGGCTTCTGTTCTCGACCGGAAATGCGTAGAAAGCCCAGCCAAGGCACAACACCGCCACCGTTGCCAAAACGGCGATATACAGGTTTATCACGAGGCTGTTGCTTTGATTCGGGCCCATCACGAGAGGTAATTCAGGCAGGTTCTAAGACCGTAGAAGCTAAATGCGGGAAGGCGTTGCGCGCCTGCTTATGATTATACTTGAAAGGAGACAAGAACTTCTACAATTATTTTCATTTGTGTGAAGGCGGCCGCCGCAAAGCCGCCGCCTTCATTGATACGGAATATAAAAACACGCTCAGGCTGTCTACTTCATCCGAGCGGTCTGGTCACCGGTTGTGAGGACAGAGTTCGGTCGGGTGACGTCACTGATGAGCAGGCCGTCACTGATCAGCAAACCATCACTGATCAGCAAGCCGTCCGCAAGCGGCGATCCGTCACCGGTCATAAACCCGTCGGAGATGAGAAGGCCCGAACTTCCAAACGGAGTTCCGCGTCCAAATGTCTGCGTCCCATTCGGCGGTGCGTTGCCGACCAGTATGGCCCCGTCACTTATCAGGAGGCCGTCGCTTATCAGAAGCCCGTCGCTGATCAACAGGCCATCCGAGATCAACAGCCCGTCACTGATCAGCAAACCGTCACTGATGAGCAGTCCGTTGTCGTAAACATGCTGATACTTGGTGATCAGCGCGGTCCCGGTGACCGCCGCATAATTCGGCAGGATACCGCCTGACCACTGGAATCGCGTTCCCGCGATCGTCGAAACGTGTTCCGGTATCGAGCCGGCATCCATCATCGCGGTACCATGCGGCGTAGGCGTCGGCATGTCTTGCCTGATGGCACGTGCCAATCTCACTGCACCTTCAGCATTGAGCAGGCCCGCTCCCTGTTCGAGCGTATTGAAACCCGCGAGCCGCTGTGCTGAGTACTGCAGCACCATCTTTACCATGTTCGGCGTTAGCTTCGGATTTGCCTGCAACAGCAGCGCGACCGTTCCTGAAACGATCGGCGTCGCCATCGAGGTGCCGCTCATGTACATCAACTGCCGCGAAACGCTTGCCCCATTGTCAACCCTAAGTTCAGGGTTCTCGCGTCCGAGCCGGTTTCCCTTTGAGTAGGCACCGATGATCAGGTTCCCCGGGGCAACCAGGTCGGGTTTGATCAGATGATCATACCGTTTGATGCCCGTTCCATCCGTATAGTAGGACCGGGTTGGACCGCGAGAGCTGTATGTTGTAACTCCATCGTCATTACGTGCGTCGGTACCAAACGTGTTTGCCGCTCCTACCGTGATCACTGACGGGTCGTTACCCGGCGAGTGGATGGCTCCGTAGATCTTCTGGCCGTTCACCGTTTTCCCGTTGTTTCCCGCGGCCGCGACGACCACGACCCCGGCGGCCGTTAACTTTCGTACCGCCCGGCAAAGCGGGTCGTTTCGCCAAGTTTCGACAGCGGGTGTTCCGAGGCTCATATTTACGACGCGAATGTTATATTTCACTCGATTCGCGTAGATCCAGTCGATCGAACTGATCACTTGGGCCATCGTTCCGACGCCCTTGTCATCCAAAACGCGTACATTAATGATCTTGGCCCCAGGAGCAACGCCCTTTCGGCTTTCGAGCCATGTACCATCTTCGAAATTGAGATTCGCACCGTCGCCACCCGCCGCTAGCGAGGCTACATGTGTTCCGTGGCCAAACGAATCTGATTCCGCGTTACCACCTTTGCCGCTGAAATTGGTAGCCACAGATATTCGGCTTGCATCGTCAACGCCGACAAAGGAGCGATGATCTCGATTGATCCCCGAATCGACAACCGCGATCCCGATCCCCGCTCCGTCGAGCCCCTGCTGGATCGTCCGCACAAGCGAAACACCGGTCGTTGTTTCGATATGGCCAAGCACGTTCATCTGACGATCGAGCGACAAGTGCCGCGCACCGCGGGCGTTCGCAACGGCCTCGGCGGCCTTCAGAGGCATCTCAACGGTCAGCATCCCGAGGTTGCGTGCTTCGCTTTCGATCTTCACGCCATTTTGGGCCAGGGTGGACGTCAGGGCGGCATCCCTGATATCGTCTGCCTGCAGGATCACCCGCACTGCGCTGTTCGGATCTGAGTTGCCAAGCATTTCACGAAGATCCGGCGAGAGTTTATCTCCGACGAACGGATCTGTATCGCGTGGTGCCTCGATCTTATCAAAACGCGTTTTGAGCTTTATGTCCTGCGCGATCATTTGATCGAAATCTTTTGAGGTTGCGGCGGTAATGATCTGGACCTTGCCCGCGGAAACCGCGGCATAGAGCTGTTCGGCCGCAGCGGTGCCGAAATAAGGCATTTCAAGTGAAAGCCCGCTCACGTCGTCGACAAAAAGGACAACAGAATCTTTTGAGTCGCGTGCCCAGGCGATGACATTCTTGATCGCCGCTTCAGTTGCTTTGCCGCCGCTGTCGAGGGCGAGGATAGCCGGCCAGTTTACCTTATAGATCTTCTTCCCTGGCGCCGTGGCCGCAAGTTTCGCCGCCGCGGACCGAAGAACAAATTCACGGTTCTGGCCCGTTTCATCTATAAATACCGGATTTCTTCGTCCTGCCTTCCTCAGGACCGAAGCGATCTGGCCGGCTTCGCGAACGAACATTCCGTCCGCGTCCTCGCCTCGATCGGACGTAACCTCGGCTACAAACGCCTTCCAATTCGTCTGTTCGCCGTCAAAGTTCGTCCGTTTGTCAACACTGCTGCCCTGGCCAAAGATGGTCGAAGTCAGTAAAAATGAAAACAAAAGAAATGTGCTTAATAAACTCTTCAAGGTTAGGGCTCCTCCCCGGATGTTGTGTGGGCCGCGGTGGACGGCCATTTTGTCACGCCCGGAACTTTGCAATGTCCGTGCCAATATCATGTACTGCCTGTAACGTATTGTCTTTATTATGGTTTAACGGTGGAGGGTTTGGCTTGAAAAACTGTGCGAGGGTGTGAATAGGTCAAACTGACCGGTCAATTTGGCAAGCAATTCAACGGAAACCGGCGGCGGCCCTGAAAGGATCAACTCTCAGAACCGCCGCCGTTTCAACAGTTTGCAAAACTGGCTATTTGGTTATGCCGACCTGGCTCAAAGCATACGCAAATTCGAAGGCGACCTCTTTTAGCCGGTCATAACGTCCGGATGAACCGCCGTGTCCGGCACCCATATTTGTCTTGAGCAGGAGCGTATTATCATCGGTTTTCATCTCGCGTAGTTTAGCGACAAACTTGGCTCCTTCCCAATAGGGCACTTGGCTGTCGTTGAGCGAGATCTCGACCAGCATATTCGGATAATCCTGCGCCTTGATGTTGTCGTAGGGCGAGTAGCTGTACATATAGTCCCAAGCCTTTTTATCGTCGCGCGGGTTGCCCCACTCGATCCATTCGCCTGTGGTGAGCGGAAGCGTGTCGTCGATCATCGTGTTCATGACATCAACGAATGGCACCTGCACGATCGCGGCCTTGAACGTTTCGGGCGATTGGTTCACCACAGCTCCCATCAGCAGGCCGCCCGCCGACCCGCCTTCGATCACAAGGCGGTCAGCGGCCGTGTATTTGTTCGCGATCAGCCATTTTGCCGAGTCGACGAAATCGTTAAAGGTGTTCTTCTTTTTGAACATCCGTCCGTCCTGGCGCCATTTTTCACCGAGTTCGGAACCGCCTCTAATATGGGTGATCGCATAGATCATCCCGCGATCGACAAGCGAGAACCGGTTGCTCGAAAAATCAGGCGTCATGGACGAGCCGTATGAGCCATAGGCATAAAGCAGCATCGGAGATCGGCCGTCCAGCTTTGTGCCTTTTTTCATGACGATCGAGATCGGCACTTTCACCCCGTCGCGTGATGTTGACCACACGCGTGTGGTCTCATACTGGGTTTTATCGTAACCACTCGGTATCTCTTGCTGTTTTATCAACTCGCTCTTTCGCGATTTGAGATCGAACTCATAGGTCGAATTCGGCGTGATCATCGATGAATAGCTGTAGCGAATGAACGGCGTATCATATTCCGGATTGTTCGAAAGGCCCATTGTATAGACGCTTTCAGGTGTTTCTATGCGGACAGGCGCGCGTTTCGTTTTCCGGTCCATTACCTTGATATATTCAAGGCCGTTCTCGAGTTCGGAAACAACAGCATAGTCTTTGAAAAAACTGATATTCTCGACCTTTATCGCCGGGTTGTGCGGGATGAAATCGGTCCAGTTCTTCTCGGTAGGATCGCTAAGCGGCGCCCGGACGACCTTGAAATTCTCGGCGTCCTTGTTTGTCAGGATGTAAAACTCGCCATTGTCGAACGTCGCCCAATATTCGTGGGCATCGCGTCGCGGGGCGATCAGTTTCCATTCGCCCTGCGGGTTATCGGCGGGTAAATAACGGAACTCGTTCATCGTCGCCGCATCAGAATTGATGAAGAACATCTTTTGGTCACGCGAGCGGCTGATCGAACTTTCAAAAAGCACATCCTTTTCTTCATATACCAATACGTCCGGCGCATTGCTGCCGACGGTATGGCGAAAAATTTTATCGCTGCGTTTTGATATCGGATCTTCCTGGCCGTAAAACAGAAACTTTCCGTCCGGCGACCACTCGCTCGATGTTACGCGTTCGATCTTTTCCGAAAGCATTTTGCCGGTCTTCAGGTCCTTTACCCGCAGCGTGTACTGACGATAGCCGGACGTGTCCGTAGAGAAAGCAAGCAGATTTCCGTCGTCGCTCGGTTCAAAGGCCGCGATCGCGTAGAATTTATATCCTTTTGCCATCTCGTTCTGATCAAGAAGCACCTCGGCATTTTTACCGTCACGCGTTTTGCTTCGAAGATAGACCGGATACTGTTTGCCCTGCTCCGTCTTTGTGAAGTACCAAAAATTCCCACGCTTGTATGGAACGCTGGTATCGTCCTGCTTGATCCGGCCGAGCATTTCCTTGTACAGCGTATCGATAAAGCCTTTGTGGCTGCCCATATTGGCCTCAGTATACGCATTCTCGGCGTCAAGGTACTTCATTATCTCAGGATCCTTCTTGTCGCTTCGGTCACGAAGCCAGGCGTAATTGTCCACGATCTCGTAGCCGTGGATCTTGAGTACCTTAGGTTCCTTCTTGGCGTTAGGTGGTTTCATAGCGTCCTGCGCAATAAGCGGCCCGGTAAAAATAATGACTGCTGCCAAAACAATAAACAACTTCTCTTTCATTGTGGTCACTCCAGGTATCTATCCGCGCGAGAGCGAATATCCGCGCGAGAGCGAAGAACTGCGGTCCCTAATGCCGTCGCGGATCCCGCGTTGGAAAAAGGAGAGTCGCCTGTACGCCTCTCCTATGTCGATAAAACTGAGCTATTGCTCCTCATCATCGGCCTGCGGCCTGCCGCCTCTGGCTGGTTCACTTCGGCCGACACCGAGGCTATCGTAGTTCAGGATCGCATTGAAAAGAAGCGAGAAGCTTCCGTGTGTTTGATGCCGCCACATTGGATTGTTCGCGAACATCACAACGTGGCCCGATCCGACCGGAACATCTACGACCGCGGCCTT
>JADYZI010000111.1 GCA_020853255.1 Acidobacteriota bacterium | reverse complement strand
TTCCTATTCAGGAACTTGGCGGCGACGGACAGGTGGTCGGGGTTTACGCGACAACGAGCCGGCAGGGAGTCAAGATACTTAGCGAGTATGGCACTCCGATCGAGTTCGGCCCGTTCGTGCAGGTCGCCCGGCAGGGAAATCCGCTTTTCAATGAAGGTTTGGTTGCGATCGCCGACAAGGACCGATACAGCCGGACGAGCCCAACCTCAGATCGTGAGATATTCAGCCGCTATGCTTTGCAGCCGGAATTGACCAGGCTTGCCAATGCAATTCTGGGCTTGTCACCTGCTGCTCCGGAAACAAATCGTACCGATATCGCTGGGATATTCATACCCGATCTGATCAAGGTCGATCTTTCGACGCCGGGTGTTCGTTTTGCCGGAAATGGGCCGAATGATCCGGTCAATCCTGATGATCCCGGCTTTTCACGGCTAAGCATTTTTGGCGGCGATGTGCTTAGGAGCCGGATCCAGGATCCGTTCAGAAACGGCGGATTCATCCCCGGCGGATGGCCGAATGGCCGACGTTTTGGCGATGATGTCGTTGATATCGGCGTTACGGCGCTGATCAGTGATCTGCGCGATTCGGGCAATCTGTTTATCCGCGTTGCCGGCGATGGTGTAGATAGTAATGACCTCGGATTCAACAAGGTGTTTCCGTATGAATCAACGCCGCAAAATGGGCGTAATCATTCGCACCCTTGATCGGCCTGAGTTTCGACAGCCGGCCGGAGAACGTCAAACGCTTTCGGCCGGCTGTTGATCACTTCAATTGAGCTAAATTTATAGACCCCAGATTCAAGAGCCATTTTATATTTGATAAATCCATGCGCACGGTACTATACATTTTTGCGGAATGTCTGTTTATCCTTTTCGCCTTTGCCATTGTCCAGGCGCACGACCCGGGCTTGAGTGCGGCCGAGGTGAAACTTGACGGTAACGTTTTGAAGGTCAGGGTCTCATATGCACGGGCGGAAATAGAGAGCTTGGTCAAACTTGACCTCAATGGAAATGGTGACGTTTCTCAAAGCGAATTCGAAACGTCCAGAGTTCAGCTCGAAACGTTTGCGGCAGATGGGATCGAAATTCGTTTCGAGAATGAGCCTGCGAGATCTGAAGCGGTGTCAGCGGCCATTGATGACAGTGGAGCGATCCATTTTGATCTTTCGTTTGCCCGAGCAGAGCATGAGCAGTTTACGTTTCGTGACCTAATGATCGGGCGTTTGGCACAAGGGCACAGGCAATATTTTTCAGTTATTTCGGCGGACGGCCGAAGGATAGAGGAGAAACTTCTTGATGCAAAGATTGACGCTGTTGCGGTCGATCTGCGTTCAGTTGAAACTGACAGGCCGCAAACGTTTTTGCAATTTATCGTACTTGGCATAGAGCATATTCTGACGGGTTTTGACCATTTAGCTTTTTTGCTTGCATTGTTACTGTTTGGGGGAAGTTTTCGCGAAGCGGCGAAAATAATCACGTCGTTCACGTTTGCACATTCGATCAGCCTGGCGTTGGCGACATTTAACTTGATTCAACTTCCTTCGGGATTAGTTGAACCGCTGATCGCGGCGTCGATCATTTATGTCGGACTGGAAAACATCTTTCGTCGCGAAATAGAATGGCGTTGGCTGTTAACATTCGCTTTTGGACTTATTCACGGGCTTGGATTTGCGGCCGTTTTACGCGACCTTGGTTTCGGTTCTGATATTGGGCAAACTGTTGTCCCTCTGTTGTCATTCAATCTTGGGGTCGAGTTGGGACAGATAGCTATAGCCGCGCTCGTTTTGCCATTGATCTGGAAACTGAAGCAGCGGCCGTCATTTACACCGGTGTACGTACCGGTATGTTCGACCTTGCTCGTATTACTTGGCGGATATTGGTTGATCGAAAGAACATTTATTTGATCTGATCTTGGAGTTGATGATGAAGTCTGTACTTTTATTACTATTGCTAACTCTATTTTGTTTCAGCAATTTGCCGGCACAAACGGAAGGCACGAGAACGCTGGCTGGTGTTGTAATAACGCTGCAATTCGAGCGCGTCGCGAACGTTGCGATCGAGGTTGATACCGCCAACGGAAAGCTGAACTTTGTTACCGACGGAGAAGGCGCGTTTGCGGTCAGGGTGCCCGATGGGCCGGTCACGGTGAAGATATCCGGGAAAAATATTGCGGCCTTTGAACGATCATTTTCGGCGTCGGAACCGATCGGTGATCTGCGGTTAAAGATCACCTACGTGATCCCGCAGATTGCCGAAAGCGTTGTTATCGAAGACGACGTGCTTGCCCCGGATGTGGAAAACCGGAACGACACTATTTATAAGAATTTTCTTTTTTCGCGTGACGACCAACTTGTTCAAACCTTGAACGCCGGGATAAATGCAGGGCAGCACGAAGGCGGCGGCAAATCGCTTGAGATCCGGCGCTTCGGCTTCAATATGGACCACGGCGGCGTGAACGGCGGGCTTAAGGTTTTGGTCGATAATGTTCAGCAAAATCAGGCAACGCAGGGACACGGGCAAGGCTATCTTGGGTCGCTAAAATCGCTTTCACCGGAACTCGTTGAAGATGTTTCGATAATAAACGGGCCATTCTCGGCACAGTACGGCGATTTTTCGGGCTTGGGAGTAGTTCATATCCGGCAGAAAGAAAGCTTGCCGCAATTGTTCACGGCCCGTGTGCAAACCGGCTCTCACAATTCGTTCAGGACGTTTCTGGCGTATAGCCCTGAATTCAAGAATGTTCGATCGTTTGTCGCTTACGAAGGTTCGCGCACTGACGGCCCGTTCATACTTCCGCTGAATTACAAACGCGATAATTTGACCGGCAATTTCACCCGCGATATGAGCGGGATGCAAACGATCGGGTTCAAGTTCAATCTGGCACGAAATACATATGATTCCTCCGGCCAGATCCCGCTTGACGAGGTTGCGGCGGGCAGGCTTGATAGATTTGGCGCGTTCGACAAATTCACCGGCGGAAATATTTATTCGGGCACGGCGGCCGTCTATTTCCGCAAGGACCTGAATTCGGGTGCGAGCTTTAAGGCCGACGCATTTCTGGCGCGTTCGCTGTTTGACCTATTTTCAAATTTTACGTTCTTCCTAAATGACGAACTGAATGGTGACGAAATCTTGCAGCATGACTCACGGCTTCAGCAGGGTGCGAATGTTCAATACCAACAGCCGTATAAGCTCTTTGGCGGCCAATCACTTTTAACTATCGGCGGTAATCTGCATTTTAATCAGATCAACGTTGGGCTTGATAAAGCTATCGCCCGCGATCCGTTCCTCAATGTTCAAAAGGCGCAGGCGAATGTCAATAATTACGCGACCTACATTCAAAACGGACTGGACCTGTTCGACGGGCATTTGCACATCGAGGCCGGCTTGCGTGTGGACTATTTTACTTTCGATGTAAACGAACGTGTCGATCCAAGACAGTCTGGAAAGGAAACGGCCGTGCGGTTGCAGCCGAAGTTCAGTGCCGCATGGTCACCGTTCGAAAAACTGCCGACGACGTTTTATTTTAATTATGGCCGCGGAATCGCAAGCCAGGACGCGCGCGGAATTGTCAAGAATCCTGATGCCCCTAAAGTTTCGACGACCGATTTTTATCAGGCGGGGACATCCTATAACTCACGGCACTTTTCGATCGCGTCGAGCCTTTTTTTGATCGACCGGTCCAATGAGCAGGTCTTTATCGCGGACGATAATACGATCGAGTTTGCGGGTCGATCACGTTCGTATGGTCTTGAGGTCAAAACGTCAGCACGGTTTACCAGATGGCTGAGTTTTAACAGCGGCCTGACACATGTTCTCGATGCGTTCTACCTCGGCACGACGCCGCGTGAATTTGTGGATAGTGCCCCGCACGTGGTTGCGAACGCAAGCCTTGTGTTCACGGAACTTAAAGATTTTAACGCTTCGATCAATTGGCGGCATATCAACAGCTATCGGCTGGACCCGCTTGATGATTCGATACGTGCCGCCGGCCATGACGTCGTCGATCTTGCCGTTTCAAAGCGCTTGAAGCGATGGGTCGATGTTAACGTCTCGATCGACAATCTTTTGAACAAACGCTATTTCGAGACGCAGAATTACTTTGAATCGCGGCTTCGTCCAGGCGGTCCGGCCGTCTCGCGCATTCATGCAACACCGGGTTATCCATTCACGGTAAGCCTGGGCCTGACGTTTCGAATCGGTGCAAAGAATTGAGATTATCCACTTTGTGCACAAAGGCCACTCAGAATTCAAGCTGGATCATCGAGGTTTGTTCAACGTGGCATAAGATCGAACGGAGGCTGCTTCGTGGGTTTTGTTCCTGATTCGTGCATTTCGTGGTGGCGAAGCCGGACCCTGGAACACGAAACAGACGAAACAAAGACATGCGAAACCTACGACTCAAGATACCCTTAGGGAAACGTGCAAATCTAAAAAAAACGCTGTTTGGATGTTTTTCAAACAAAGAGGCACTTGACAGGCCGCCGGGAGTTGTGTCTATAATCCCAAGTCGAACCGGATGGCCGGTTTTTTGAAACACTCGATGCATTTTCTAAACAGCATGTGTTGTTGCGCTTGTATGGACTGCATGTTCCTTTCTGGAGGACAGCGGCGGGGCGGAACATTGCGTGTGCTTGATTTGACGATGTAGCGACGTAAAAGATCTAAACCAACAGCCGGTTGTGAACTCCAGAAAACGAGTTCACAACCGGCTTTTTCTTTTTGCAAGTTTTCAGGGAGGCAAATGGCGATAGAAACCAGTTACCGCAGTTTTAGCAAGGCGATCAGCTACCGCGTGCTTTCGACGATCATTACCGCGGGCATCGTGTTCGGGGTGACCGGCAAGGGGGAACTCGCGTTTGCGGTGGCGGGTTTCGATTCGCTGATAAAGATACTTTCCTACTATCTGCACGAACGCGCGTGGGTATTTGTTCGCTTCGGGCTTGTGGAAGGGCCACCGGACGAGGTGGAAGTTCCGGGCACACGCGAGATCGGCGCCGTACTTTCGGAGATGGAGTTTAGCGAGAAGGCATAGATAGGAAAGCTGGACAAAATGGCTGTTATCAAAAAAGAAAATCCGGTGGAGAAGGCCAAACGCGAGCGCGACGGGCTGGATTGTCTCGACAATATCATCGCTTACGCCCGGCAGGGCTTTGGATCGATCGATGAGGACGACCTGAACGTGCGGCTGCGGTGGTACGGACTTTATACCCAGCGGCCGGCCGAGGACGGATATTTTATGCTGCGGGTGAAGGTGCCGAGCGGCATTCTTTCTTCACTTCAGCTTCGGACGATCGGCGAGCTTTCGGCGCAGTACGCACGAGGTACAGGCGACATTACAACACGCCAGGGAATACAGTTTCACTACATTCGCATCGACGACGTACCGGCGATCTTTGCGCGGCTTGAATCGGTCGGCCTTACGACCTCAGGTGCGTGCGGCGACATTACCCGAAACATTACCGGCTGTCCGCTGACCGGCATTGACCGGAACGAATTTATCAATACCGAGCCGGTCATCGAACGTGTTCATCGGTATTTTCTCGATAACCGCGAATTCTCCAATCTCCCGCGCAAGTTCAAGATAACGATCTCAGGCTGCCCGGTTTACTGTACCGGGCACGAGATAAACGACATCGGCCTGGTCGCTCTTAACGGTGAGAATG
Organism: Acidobacteriota bacterium; assembly: GCA_020853255.1. The sequence continues at coordinate 592 of JADYZI010000111.1, read as the reverse complement.
GCGTGGTTTTCGACCTATGGGTTGGCGGCGGGCTTGGAGCAAAAGAACGTTTCGGCGAACGGCTGGGCGCGCACGTCACTGAGGATGAGATCGCCAGTGTCTGTCAACACATCTGTGGAATATTCCGTGACAATGGGAACCGGCAGTCGCGGGCGCTTGCACGATTGAAATTTTTGATGGCGGATTGGGGCGCAGAGAAATTCAGAAACGAACTTGAAAACCGCCTCGGCTACAAACTTACGCCCGGCGATGCTCCAAAGGTCCCCGTTTCAGCCAATCGCGCGCATATCGGTATCTTTCCACAGAAACAGGCCGGCCTTTCCTATGTCGGAGCGGCTACAACAGGCGGGCTTTTGTCCGGCGATCAGATGACAGAAACGGCGAACATCGCCGACGAATTCGGCGGCGGCCGCGTTCGGCTGACACCAACGCAGAACCTGATCCTGCTCGATCTGCCGAGCGAACATGCCGACCCCGCAGCGTCGCGTCTTGCGGCGATAGATCTGCACGTTCATCCTTCGATCTTTCGAACCGGCACTATCGCCTGCACTGGGACACAGTTTTGCAAACTGGCGCAGACCGAGACCAAGGC
>JADYZI010000110.1 GCA_020853255.1 Acidobacteriota bacterium | reverse complement strand
GCCTTTTTTGCGCGCAGTCTGGCGTCAATGTCGATAAATTCTTCCGTCACGTCTTCGCCTTTGATCGTTTCTTTGAGGATCCGGCCAGGCCCGGCCTTGATCTCCGTCAGCGTTTCAAGGAATCTATCCGCTGGCACGCGAACAGACATTTCGACAATATCCCTGACGCTCACCCTGGGATCGCTGCTGCTCTGCTGTGATGAAACGACAAAACCGCCCTTCGCTTGGGCAATTGCGGTTATCCGCTGCTGGATATCTTCTGGCTTTTCCGCCTCGATACCGAGCTGAGCATTTCGAATGATCTTTCGGTCAATAGGTACGACATCGGTTTGTGACGATGATGCCTGGGTAAGGGAAATGTTCTGGACAGGTCGTGGATTTGGATCCGAACGTCCGCCTCCGCCACCTCCGCCAATTCCGTTTCCCGCACGTGTGCCATTGGGCCGCGAAGAATCAGGCATATCGCCTTGGGCTATGGTAGAAGGTTGTTCAGTCCTCGCAGGCTCGTAGATCGAGGATCCGTTGGAGCCGGCATTGGCGGTATTCGACGCAAGGCGAGGAGAAGTCTCAGACGCGCACGCTGTCATAAGCAGCGCAAGAAAAACAACGCTTGGGGGAAATATCTTGTTCATTGTTACCTCTCGTAAAATCAGTGGACCGTAACAGATAATTTGCAAGTAGTTCTTGGCGTTCGCTTCCTATTTGTGAAGTTTGTGTTAACGGATTCTTACCACAAAGGTCACGAAGTTGAAGACACAAAGACACAAAGTATTCGCGATCAAATTGTTTCAGTCCACTAGATGCTCTAAGTAACAAGAACGTTTGCGCTCAGCCCGCCTTGCGTGCAACTTCTTTAAAAGTTTCACCCCGGAAAAGCGCGGCAGCTCCGCTAAGCAGCCGACGGATAGCTCGGAATATTTTGGGAAAAAACCAGAGGAAGAAAAGTACAAAGGTGATCAATACGACTGCGATGACGACCGGCGCAAATACGGCGAGCAAGGCCCCGCCGATGGCGATGGCGTCTTCGATGAGTGAGAGTACCCAGTTTGAAACGGGTTCCGGCGAGAGATTGGCGGCTATCCGGGCCGTGGCCTTTGTGCCGTGTGACGAAAGGGCGAGCCCGCCGCCGATCAAGGTCGCCGGGATGACAATAGCTGGGTCCATGTCAGAAACTGCCGCCCAGGCGACGATCGCTCCGGCCGGAACACGTATGAATGTATGAATAACATCCCAAACGCTGTCAACATAAGGTATCTTGTCCGCAAAGAATTCAACGATATACAGCCCGCCCGCGATGCCGATAATTACCCAATTATCCAGCACCTCGAGCCCGCCCGGCAGCTTTACGCCGCCAAACTTTTGCAGCAGCCCAAGCACGGAGACGGTAGCGTAGAGATTGATCCCGCTCGTCCACGCCGAGCCGAGCGCAAGGGTTAGTGTTGAGAACCATTCCATAGTCACGACTCCAGAAGTTTATTGAACCCCGCCTGCTCGAAATGATGGTCGGTGGTCAGCGCTTCGCGAACTTCATAACTCTCCATCAACAAAAAGCTTACGGCGTCGCACAGCGACCATTTCTTATCCAGCCGCTCGCCAAGGAAGGTCAAGGCATTTTGGGTCAATAAATCGTCAACCCACACAATTTTCACCAACTCATCGTCAAAAAGTTCAGAGAGGAAACCAAGGATTTTCGTTCGCGAGAAATTTCTTGCATCCGCGAGCGCAACGAGCTCAACCAAAATGTAGCTGTGGGTCAAGCGAAAAAGTTTAGATCGATACAAAGCGACAGCTTTGTCATGCCGCGAATCCCTGACATCAAGAAAACACAGAAATCCTGAGGTATCTATCAGCATTACGGCTTAGGCTCATGATTGTCAGCGTACTCTCGTGCGAGATCGGCATCGATCTTATCGTTATTTGCCGAATCAGGGTCTCCGCTGTCGAACGTCCCAAAGAATTTTGTAATGTCGCCCCGTCGGGTCCGCCGAACCCGCGTTCCGTCAAGTAGTTTTTGCGCAAGTTCTCTCTGGTCCTCAGGCGGAAGCCGCAGAGCGTCTTTCAATACTGTGTTTAGGTCAGGAGTCATGGTCTTAATTCATCTAACGTACGAATTCTATCATGATTTGTTCAGTAAATTGTGTTACCTCAACCTCAGGCACTGAAGCAAAGCTCACGATTCCTCAGCCTCGATGTTTTCATCTCCGTCCTTCTTAAATCCAAATTTTTCTAACCGATACTGCAGTGTCCGAAAGGTCAGGCCGAGCAGCTTTGCGGATTTTGTGATGTTGTTGTCGGTGCGGTCCATCGCCTGCATTATCAGGCTTCGTTCGACATCTTCGAAATTTACCCCTTCGGGCGGTAGTTTGAATTGGGCATCGCCGTCAACTGACGCAGGCCGCGTTGCGTTGGTCATCTCGGGCGGCAGGTCTTCGAGTGTGATCGTGTCGTTCTCGCACAACAGGATGGCGCGCTCGATCGCGGATTCAAGCTGGCGGACGTTACCCGGATAGTGGTAATCGTTGAGCAGTTTCGCGGCCGGCTGGTCGATCTTGATCTCGCGGGTTGTTCCGCGGCTGTGCTTTTTGACGAAGTAATCGATCAGGACGGGAATGTCCGAACGGCGTTCACGCAGCGGTGGAATCTCAATGGAAAGGACGTTGAGGCGATAATACAGATCTTCGCGAAAGCGGTTCTCTTCGGTCATTTTGAGCAGATCGCGATTGGTCGCGGCCAGCACGCGAACGTCCACTGAAATTTCCTTTATACCGCCAACCCGTCTTATCTCGCGTTCCTGCAACGCGCGAAGCAATTTTGCCTGGAGCGCGATGTCGAGTTCGCCTATTTCGTCTAGAAACAAGGTTCCGCGATCGGCTATCTCGAACAAACCTTTTTTTTCACCGACCGCTCCGGTGAACGAGCCTTTTTCGTGGCCGAACAGTTCTGATTCAAGCAGGTTTTCGTTAATGGCTGCACAATTAACGGCCTGAAACGTCTCGCTCGCGCGGAGGCTGTTCATATGCATTGCGCGGGCAATAAGCTCTTTGCCTGTACCGCTTTCACCGCGAATCAGCACGGTCGAGTTCGATTTCGCGATCTTCAGGATGAGCTTTTTGACCTTGTCCATCTCCGGCGAAACAGAAACGATCTCCGTGTCCAAAGCGGATAACTTGTTCAACGCCCGCGAGACGGTTTCGAGCAGCTTTTCGCTGTCGTATGGCTTTTGCAGATAATCGAACGCGCCCAACCGCAGTGCGTCAACAGCCGAATCAACCGAACCGTGTGCCGTCAGCAGAATTACGATGATCGACTTGTCGAAATTGGTCAGTTCCTTCAACAGGTCAAGGCCGGACATACCCGTCATTTTCAGATCGGTCAGCACCAGATCGAACCGGCGCGATTCGACAAACTTCATCGCCGCCTCGCCGGAACTTGCGGTCGTCACATCGTAACCCTCACCGGAGAGGATAGTTTCGAGTATTTCCCGTTGATTCTTCTCGTCATCGACGACGAGTATCGATTTTCTTGCCATAGATCTAAGTCAATACAACCTGTATTAGTGAACCAGCACCTTTCCACCCGCGAAATACGCGAAAGAAGCGCGCGAAGATCAATATCCTCAGTCGCGGGGCATTTCGCGAGGGCAAACTATTCGATTATATCCGTAAGATCACGTTTTTGCTTCCCGGCCGCTGTCCTTCTCTTCGTCCCGGGCCTGTTTCGGGCCGGCCACTGGTTTTTTGATGCCAGAACCTTCGTCGAAGATCGCGTTTATCGCACCGCCTAGAAGAATGACAAGCGCCGTGATGTAGAGCCAAAGAAGCAAAATGATCACCGCTCCAAGCGAGCCGTACGTGGCTGCATAGCTGTTGAAGTAGTGCAGATAGACCCGAAACCCGTATGACGCGGCGATCCAAAGAAAAACGCTGACAATGGCACCGGGCGTGACCCATTTCCATTTGAACGGATCATGATCTGGGCCAAAATTGTACAGAATGCCAAACGCTAGCAGAACCAGCACGAGGGCCGTGATCCACTCAAGCAGCTGCAGGATGAATTGCGAATCGATCGGCAGCACGGCGTCGAGCAAGGCCGAGCCATAGACCACGAACGCCAGAGCGAGCAGGACCAGAATACCGATAACGACAGTAAGTGCCAGTGATTGAAGCTTTGTCCTGAGCCAGATTCGCGTTTCTGTCAGGTTATAGGCTTGGTTCAAGGCGCCGCGCATGTTGTCGATGCCCGCCGATGCGGAATAGAGCGTGACCAAAATTCCGAAGGTAAGCTTGCCGCCTGATGCGTTCGTTGTGACTTCGTCCAGCGTGGCCTCGACCAGGGCGAAAGCCGATCGCGGCATCACCTGGCTGAGGGTCAGGAACAATTCCTCTTTAAGGCTGTGCCGGCTGTTCAAAATTAACCCGAACAGCGTCATCAGGAACAGAAGCAGCGGAAACAATGCAAACGTAAAATAAAACGCCACCTGCGCCGCGTTTCCCAGAATATCGGCGTCGAATATCTTTCCATACAGGCGCGTGAAGAATTCCTTGTAACCGAATTTCATTACCGCCCCTTGGCCGCGGATCCGCTACCCGGCCTTTGGAAGGCGGAGCGTGAACCTTGTTCCATTCTCTACTGTCGAGCCCACGTCGATTGTTCCATTGTGAACATCCACGATCTTGTGCACGATCGCCAGCCCAAGGCCGGTGCCGGTGTCTTTTGTTGAAAAGTACGGTTCAAATATCTTTGCAAGGTTTTCTGGCGGAATTCCGTATCCAGTGTCCGAAACATCAAATCTGACGAAGCCGTCGTCGGGTGATATCTTTACGTTCAGGCTGCCGCCGGCGGCCCCCATCGCCTGGACGGCGTTGATAAAAAGGTTGTTGAAAACGGACCGGAGAAATTCGGGGTCACCCATTATCTTTGGGACGCCTTCATGTTCGACCACGCCGATCTTGATATTGTTCTCGGCTGCCTGGCCCTCGACCAGCCGAAGGGAATCTTCGACCACATCGCGGGCGTTGAGCGGCTGAAGATTCGCCTTTGCCGGACGCGAATAGTTTAGAAAATCGGTTATCTGCTGATTTATCCGCGCGACCTCGGCCTTTAATTGTGCGGTCAATTTGTTGAATGTTTCGCGTTGTTCGATCTCGTCCGGAGCGAATTTTGAGCGCAGGTGGTCAAGCGTCAGATTTATGTAATTGAGCGGATTGCGTATCTCATGTGCGATGGCCGAACCGAGCCGGCCTATGACGGCGCTCTTTTCGGCTTGCTGAAGCTGGGTTTCCAGTTCCTTTGATTTTTCCAGCTCGGCGGTCATTTCATTAAAACGCTGTGCAAGCTGGCCCATTTCGTCCGTCCGTCCCTCGCCGGGCACACGCACGGCTAGATCTCCTTCGGCAACGCGGCGGGCGGCATTTGAGAGGTTTGCGATCGGCCGCGTGAACCGCCACACCAGCCAGAACGTGATCAGGGTCGAGATCGATAGCACCCCAAGCGTCGCCAAAAGCGGCAGCGCGGCACGCCATGCGGCTTCGCTCTTGTTGTTCTTGAGGATCACCATCACGTACCAGCGTCCAAGGCTTGTATCGATCGGGAGAGCGTGGGCCTCGCCATCGCTTTTCTTGTTCGTCCCCCGGTTTGGAAAGTGCTGCAGATCGGCCCCGAGCCGTTCGCCCTCGGAAAGCGGCGGCAGGTCATCCGCATCGGCAAGCATCGTATATGTGTATGTGCCGTCGTCGTTGCGCGTAGGCCAATACTTTTCGCTAAGGCTGTCCCAGATCTGCCATTTGTTATCGATGATCAGAACGTCAGTGACCAATTCGCGGGCATGGGCGCCCAGGTATTTTTGGTCGGGAAGCTCAACCAGGT
>JADYZI010000109.1 GCA_020853255.1 Acidobacteriota bacterium | reverse complement strand
TGCCGATCGAGTAAGTCTTCCATCCGTAGATCGAGTTGATCGTCGTACGGAACGTGCGAAGAATGCGTTCGGTCGTTAGCTGATGGTCGGTGCGGTTCGGATCGATCTGAATGCTTGCGGTAAGCGCGCTACGTTTTTCGATGAATGCGAACTCATAGATCCGATAACTGCGTCCACCGCGTTTGAATGTCTTTGTTATCAGATCGCCGTCTTTATCGCCGAGTTTGTATTTTTCACGCGTAAACGTAAAATCTGTCACGCCCGGCCGCGACCTATCGCCTTCGACAAAGCCTTTGAGCGTATTTTCCTTTTCAAATACGGCGCCGGGCGACGGAACTTCGGTGCTGACGCGGACATTCATTCCGTCGAAGCTGCTTTCCCAATCTTTGCGGCCTTCCGTGCCGCCGGCGATCGCGGTCAGTTCAAACGGCAGTTCGGCGGCAAGAAACGTCGGACCGAGGCTGCGTAGCGCCCAGTGCCGGTTCCCTTCGCGTTCGACCTTTATTGAGTTGAAGATCGCACTCGCCAGCGCTTGTCCGGCCTGGTCTTTATACGCCGCCATCACGACCCAGCTTGCTCCGCCAAGCACGCCTCCGTCATGCCCGATGACCGCCGCCATTCGCGTTTGGCCAATGGAGTTTACAAAATCCCTGCCCGAGATCTGTCCTCGGCCGGTTGCAGCCATCGGCGTGTTTGCTTTCTGGCTGATCTCGGCAAGAAGATCGGACGGGTTCTTTGTCGAATAAATTCGGGCAACCTCGATCCGCACGCCGCCGCCTTCGGCCGACCACGAATTGGGAAAGATCGAATATATAGACCGCTCGGCCCACGCAACTCCGCCCGCCGACGGATCGGCCGGCATATCGATCAGCAGCGACGGCCGCCCCAAAGCCCATCGCGACAACCCTTGCCCGCAAACAGGCAAAGCCGCAACTGTAACCGCCGTCACGACCAACGCGACCGCGACCAAACCACGAAATGTTTTACTCATCAAACTTTTAAGGCAAACAAGGAACGAACCGGAACCGGCCCGGGCTGGAAGGTATTTTACAAGATTCCGAGGGATCTGTGAATAGGATTTTGCTTGTAACCTATTCTATCCAAAGCAAGTTTTATTGAGAATCGGATCGATATTCCTTAATGTTTTGGGAACCAACCGTGGACTACAAGCCGTATTTGCTCGACTGCGGTGATCAAAACTCGATTATTTCTATGTCCTTTTTCAGTAAACGATTTACTAATTTGCTTCGGTCGAGTTTCTTCTCAGCAGACAGCTTGTCAATGAACCGAGCTATTTCCGGCTCTAGATAAACGGGAAAATTGAAATCGCCATCGGGATTGTAAAACTTCCCGCGCACACCTTTTGAAAAGTCATATTCCTTCTTCATATTGAGCTTCCTCATTCTTGGTCGCTTTTCGTGCTGAGATTATTCTGATTCTCGAAGCACTTTTCGCAGTTTTCAAGAACGTGTGTGAGAGTATGAGCAATTTGCCGGCCTAATCAATTCCCATTGTAATCCATCGCTCTTCCGATTCGCTATGTTCTTCGTCCGGAATCGAAAGCAGATGCGGATCTCGAAAGACCGAGGCTGCACGTTCAAAGCTGATCTTATACTTGCGAAAATTGCTGCGAGCCGTTCGAATATCCCACTCAAAATCGTATCGCATCTAGAAATTCGCTGTTATCTGCCTGTAAATATTATCCGCCGTGATCGGCATGCCGTCGTAGTTTAGGACTGAAACGAGTTTGTCCGATAACCCAGCCGCTATTGCTCCCGGTTCCGACGAGCCGGTGCCAAGTTCGATCATCATCAAACTGCGGAATTGAGCGTCGCGGTTTTGTTCGATTACGAATATGCGTTCATGGGCAGCGACGAATTCACGGAACGCCTTGCCAAAGGGAAAAGCACGCGGCCGCATTGCGTCGAGGTGGATGCCGTCCGCGTCGAGCATTTCTATCGCTTCGCGGGCGGCATAGGTTGACGTCCCAAAATAAATAACGCCCTGTGTCGAACCCTTGCTGACGTTCGGGCTGCTGACACGTTCCGTGCCGTCGGCTTGCGGTGCATAGAAAAGCGGCGGCGGAACGAGTTCCTCGGCGGTTTTCCATTTTTTTGCGAGCCGGTCAACGTTGCGGCGGTATGCGTCGCCGTCTTCGGTATAAACGGCGTATTCATCGCGCGACGAACCGCGTGTCGTATATGCCCCGCGTGTCAGATGCGTTCCGGGAATTGTTCGATATGGAATTCCGTCGTCGTCAATATCAAGATAACGGCCATACTTGCCGCGAAATTGTTCGATATATGAACCGGCCGATTCCGCTTCGGCATCGGGCTGCGTTTCGAGATCGGCCGCAGCGAGAACACTCTTGTCCGCATCGCCGTTTCCTCCGGCGACATGTCCGTTGCCGTTCGCTCCCGACGAAACGTCGGCCGTTGCGGACAAGAGTGTCCGCGCGCCGCCGTAGATCTCATCGAGCTGCTCACCGGTCAATACCTTTCCGCGTTTGTACGCCCGCGTATCGTCCCACTCGAGCGGTTCGGTGACATGATCGTTCATCCCGAGATCGAGATCGGTCATCACGATCACGGGCGTTTGGAGTTGTTCCGACAGGTCAAACGCTTGTGCCGTCATTTCAAAACATTCTTTCGGCGTCGCCGGCAGAAGCAGCGGATGCTTCGTGTCGCCATGCGACGCGTACGCCGCGAGCAGCAGATCGGATTGCTGCGTCCGCGTCGGCATTCCGGTCGAAGGGCCGGTACGCTGGACATCGATCAGAACGGTCGGTATCTCGGCAAAATATCCGAGTCCCAAAAATTCGTTCATCAGGCTAACGCCGGGGCCGCTTGTTGCCGTAAATGCCCGGGCTCCGTTCCACATCGCGCCCATGACCATCCCGATCGCGGCAAGTTCGTCTTCGGCCTGGACGATCGCATAGTTGTTCTTTCCCGTCTCGGCGTCCACACGATATTTCGAAGCGTATTTCGCAAACGCATCGACAACCGATGTCGAAGGCGTGATCGGATACCAGGCCGCAACTGTCGCCCCGCCATATATCGCCCCAAGAGCACATGCCGAGTTGCCGCCGTAAAGGATCTTGTCGCCGAGAAGATGGCGCCGTTCGATCCTCATATCGAAATCATCGAAGCCAATGTTTTCAAGCACCCAATTTTCGCCCATCTTTAAGGCTTTGATATTCGGCTCGATCAGCTTTTCCTTGCCCTTGAACTGCTCGCCGATCAGCTGTTCGATCACTGAAAATTCGATCTTGAACAGCGCGACCAACGCGCCGATATAGACGATATTCTTAAAAAGCTGCCGCTGGCGTGCATCGGTGTACTCGGCGTTGCACATCTCCATCAGCGGAATGCCGATGTGCGTGATGTCGTCGCGGTCATAACCAGGCGGCAGGGGCTTCGACGAGTCGTATAAAAAGTAACCGCCGCTCATCACGTCGGCATAATCCTTTTTCATCGACTGCGGATTGACCGCCACCATCAGGTCAACGCCTTCACGCCGCCCAAGGTAACCCTTTTCCGACACGCGCACCTCGTACCACGTCGGCAAGCCCTGGATATTCGACGGAAAAATATTCTTTGGCGTTACTGGAACGCCCATCCGAAAAACCGCCTTGGTAAACAAAGCATTAGCCGACGCCGAGCCGGTGCCGTTGACATTGGCAAAGCGAACTACAAAGTCATTGATGGTCATTTGATTTTTATCTATCCAGGCCAAAATCAGGATCACGACGGTCGTGTTTGACTGCCAGGACCTTTACCAACCCATCGCCCACGATCTGGTACAATACATGGTACGGGAAGCGACGAAGATTGATCCGGCGAATTTCATTTCGGACTATCGGATACGACATCGGTCGTTCGGCGATTATCTGTCGGCAGCGTTTGAATTCATCGTAAAATTCCGTTGCGATCTCGGTCCCCGCCTCCAGAAGGTAAAAGCTCATCGCAGACTCGATATCCGAATAGACCTTGCTAACTAATCTGACACGCATTGAGGAAAACGCTTCCTTATCATTTCGTCCAACTGCTCCATCGAGATCGACATTTCCGGGTTTTCATCCATCTCGCGGCTGCGCCGAATAGCTTCTTTGATACCATCGTAGTCATCGTCCTCAATAAACGGCCCCGGCAACGACCGGATAAGTTTCTCAGCCAATTTAGCCCGATCGGAATCCGAAAGCTCAAGGGCTAATTTTTCGACATCAGTCACCACTGACATAACAGTTCTCCTCGATCAAATTATACCACCAACCGCACTCCAAAAAACCCAGTCGCTATCGCTCCCGGTTCGGACCATCGCTGATCCGTACAAGCACCTTCGCTTAAAGAAAGATTCGCGATCAAATCCTATCCCTTATTCTTCTCATCCCAGGCCATTGGTTGCCATAGTTCGACTTTGTTGCCGTCCGGGTCCATTATCCATGCAAATTTGCCGTTTTCGGCCGAATCCGGCCCGCCGACGATCTCGACGCCGTTTTGCGTTAGCTGTGCGAGCATTTCGTCCATATTATCAACGCGGTAGTTGATCATGAACGGAGACTCGCTCGGGCTGAACCATTTCGTATCGTGGTCCGCCGCGTTCCAAACCGTAAGCCCGCCGTCGTCGGCCTTGTCATCAGCCCAACGCAAGATCGCCCCGCCCCAACTCTCAAGCTCAATGCCGAGGTTCTCCCTATACCAAGCCGCAAGTTCAGCTCCCTTGCCCTTACTCTTAAAAAACACCCCGCCAATGCCAGTTACCTTTGCCATTTACGTTCCCCCGTTTTCGGTATATTAACCCGTTTAGGGCATTCTCACCACAGAGACACAGAGAACACGGAGAAAGATTTTGATCGAATGGATCTTGATCTAGTGCAGAAAACGTTGGGACGCAAAAGTACGCCGACAGAATGCTGGTTCAGAATCTCGGTGTCTCAGTGCCTCGGTGGTGAATCGAGTCTCCAGGAGTACTACTTCTGGGGTTTTGCATCGAGGAAGTCATTGATCAGTGGGATGATCGCGGCCATGCGGTTCATTAGCGTGACGTGGGTCGTGTTCGGGATGATGGCGAGGCGCGATTCTGACCGTGGCTGCATGTCGCCATGGATGTTGCCGCCGCCTTTGAGGCGGTACATTTCGGCGATGTGCTCCATGCGAACTCCGTCGGCGTCGCCGTGGATGAAAAACATCGGAGCTTTGGTAGCTTTGAATTTATCAGCACCGAAATCCCACGGCCGCATTGCCGCCGCTTTTATGTGATTGAAAAGATCCGGGAAGCTGCCGGGAACTGGATTAAGCTTCTCTCGTTCGGTTTCGGCCGGCGTTCCTTTCATCATTTCTAACGAGAAGTTTGGCCAAAAGTCGTTGGCAGCCTGAACCCAACCGTCGCGGCGGATCGGGTGCGAAATGCTGACAACCTTGCGCACCTTGTCCGGATGGCGGATCGCCGTCATCATTGCCGTACCGGCACCGAGGCTGTAGCCAATAATGTCTGCACTTTCGATCTTCAAATAATCAAGCAGCCCGGCAACATCGTCCGAGAGGTTTTCATAAGTAATATCGCGTTTGATATCCGCCGTCCGCCCATGCCCCTGCATCTCGACTGCGATCACCTTCCGCGTCTTGGCAAGCTCGTTGATTAACACACTCAAGTTGTCGTCCGAGATCGCCATAAACGCCCCATGCAGCAAAACCACCGGCTCGCCGCTGCCGTGTATCTCGTAGTACATCTTCAACCCATTAACCGGTGCATAACCCGCCGTTGGCTTGTGCTGTGCGAATGCGACGGTTGACAGGAGCATTGTTAGAAAATAAGTTATCGTCTTCATAATCTTTCGGGCTCTTAGTTCCAGTTCAATTCTTCCAGCCGAAGTTTTTTCGATAAAACTCCCCATGTGGAGTCCGATATCAGGCCTTTTCGTCGCCACTTTCTTAAATCGTGGAGGCCATCAAATGAGGAGCAAGCCGCTAGATTCAGGAATAACAGTGCATAGTCATCTCTAATGCCGTCCGTCAGAGATTTCATTAACGGTTCCGGAATCGCACAACTATTCCCCCCGATCTCGTTGTGCAGATGTTTTTCGATCGTCTTCGCCGCGTTCTTGTCACCACAAGAAATGATAAAACGGTCGAAGCCAGAGTTATTAAATAGACGATATATCCTTACCAACAACGCCTTCAGGTGGGCAGGAGTCTTACGGTTAAGATCATCAAAAATTACCGCGGCCCTGTTTCTTTTTCCGTGACCAACGACTATCGCAATGTTGTTGTGCCCCAATACATAAACCATATATTCATTGCCAGGAATAGAATTTCTGTCGTCAAGCCGGATAACGCGGTCAGGATACAAATGATTCAGCGTCTCCTCGAGAGTTTCCATGAGGTTAGATTCCGGCGACCTTATTCTAATCGTTCTCTTCTATATGAGGGGCGCCGGTTTTTGGGTCGGCATCTCATTCGTAGTTTAACTTGGTACTGGCGTTTGGCGAGATCTGGGTCTCAGTTAGCTTCAGTGAAGCCAGGCTTTACCCAAACCGCTTCTCGCGGCAATTAGCCACGCCGTTTACGGCGTGGTCAGATTGTCAAATTTTATCGAAGGGCGTTTTAACGTCCTTCTAGATCCGGCTTTTAGCAGTTCGGTTCTGCAAATTTGTAAGGACGATAAATCGCCCTGACTGAATATTCGCGATACGCTACCACGTGCTAAAGCACGTGGCTAGTTGCCCTGCGGGTTTATTGTATGCTCATTTTCGTTTCGATTTCCACGCTGGCACTACACCTTCGTTACACTCAACTTCGCGACGAAACGCATTTTACTCATCCTCTTTTATCTGCGGGCCGCCGCCGGATCGTACATCGCCGTCGCGTTCGTAGGTTACACAGATGATGCCTTTTGGAGCGATCTGGCTGCTGGTTACCTTGAAAGATGCGGGAATTGTTCCGTCCTGAAACAGGCGTTTCCCCTGGCCGAGCGTGACCGGGATTATCATTAGCTCAAGGGCATCGACGAGGTCGGCTTTGAGAAGAGTCTGGAGCATATCGGCGCTTCCCATTACGTGCAGATCGGGGCCGTCGGTCTGTTTTAGCTCGCGAACCTTTTCAGCGAGATCGCCGCTCAAAAAGACGGCAGGCTGCCAGTCGCTCGAGTCGCGCGTGTTTGAAGCGACGTATTTCGTCGCGGTCATACAGTTCGGCCAAAAATTCGAATGCGTCGGCCAATATCCTTCCCAACTCTCAAAGGTCTTTCGGCCCAACAGCAAATCGACATTCTTGCCCAACCGCTCCTGCACGACCGCACCCGTCACCTCATCCGCAAACGGAAAAAACCATCCGCCCCACTTAAACCCGTCGCCGTCATTTTCCTCATTCTGTATGACGCCGTCGAGCGTCATAAATTCCGCTGCAATTAGTTTTCTCATTGTTTCTTATTCATCGAAATGTGCCGCTCATATGCCAGAAGAACCATTGCTCTCAACTCTCCGTAGCTAAGGCTCCCGCCAGATAGCTCCTCTAAAGACCTCAGTGTAATTGAGTGCTGACTGCGTTCTCGATTGTCGAGCACTGCGGTTGGTAAAACATAGAATCTCCATTGGCCGATGTTCAGGGGATCGATCGTTGCATAGTCGAGGTGGGCGAGCAGAGCAAAAACATACACATCAGCCTGTCGCCTAGCTTCGGTATCCAGCAAATTTGTTTCTGGATTCCAGCCTCTTGTTTTGGGAACCCCGTAACTAATCACCGTTGGCTTTTTTTGAAACCAACTTTGAATGTAGCCCGACGATTTTACTTCTACCTTTATTCCTTCTGGCGTAAGCAGATCAAATGGCCCCCACTCATCGCGGACTTCATCCAATGGAATACATAAAGCCGTGGCGATGATAAATTCCGCGAAAATGCCTCGTGTTGCATTGCTCAGGAGGTCGGATGCACTCCATCGCCAGAAGTCTAAAACAGAAACGTCAAGACTTTGCCCGTCATCATGTAAAGGCTCAGAGCCCTGTCTCGGTTTCTGATTAATTTTCGGTATTTCCATAGTGTTTTCACGATATCTCTTTAATTTTGTCCTCAAACCCAAACCGTATTGCCGATTCGAGGGCATCCATATTTATGTCATTTATTGTTTTGAACCTGATGCAATATCCGGTAACGGTCGCTTTGCCGATGTCTTTTCCGTATGTGTCGGGCAGGTATTTTCTGTCTTCAATGCCCATTATATAAACCGAGATACCGGATTTGTTTGGACTAATGCCGACCTGATAGAACTCGCTTATCGTGCCGTCTGCGTACTTGTGCGGGCGAGAACCAAACCCGACGTCCGGGTTAGAAACTACCTTCCCTGTTGCATCCTTGCCATCTAGGAACCATAGTTTAGCGGACGGGTTTATTCGCAAGATGCTGTCATGCAGCGTCTGCATCTCGCCGCGCTTTGGTTCGGGGAGACTGGCAATATACGTTTCGATCTGTTTCTTTGCGTTCATATTTGCTCACATACCATGATGATCAGTGTTCCGCACCGATGTTCCATCCGACCATTTGTCTGTCGCCACCAGGAAAACGGACATTGGCGGAAATGATTTGAGTTGAGGGTACGGTTCGTCTGAAATGTACCAGTAATTTACACCCATGACCGGCGAGTTCGTTAGATTTGCTCCCCAGGCTGAGCCGTCTTTCATAGACTGAAAAAACATCACATGCGGCATGTTGTGCTCGCCTTCGTCAGAAAGGTACGATGCCTTGGACATCATGTAAGACATAACTCCCTTCTCGAGAGCCGGCAATTCTTTTTTGTCGATCGCGGATTTGATCGCAGCGATCGTCTCTTGCTTAGAGCGTCCGGCGAGCACCAGTTCGGTTCGCTTGAAAGCGTATGGCAGCGTGGAGCGGACGCCCGGTGGATTGACGCAGTCAGCGGCGCGAATCTTTGGGTTCCAAAATTCGGGATGATCAAACATCGACAGCCACGCTCGTCCGACCCAGCAGACCCATCCGTTCGTTCCTTTAACTGCGGTCTCATAACCACGGCGAGTTAGGACGATAACTGAGGCGTCGCGGGAGATGGCCTCCGGCGCGGCACTGCGGGCTAAAGCTACCTCGGCGTCGCGGTCCATTAGATATTGTTCGATCGGAGCCATCGCCGGATACGGTTGTTTCGAGTCTTGCGCGGTAATGGATAGAGACGCGATCATGGCGATCACGATCACAAACACGCTTAATACAAAGCAGTGGTACTGGCCTCTTTTCATGACTTCCTCCTTGATAGTTCTGCCAGCAGTTCCTCAAGATTCTGCAACTGCACTTTCACGCCTTCGGTAAAGCCGCTTGCGAGTATCATCTCCATGCGTTCGAGCGATTCGTTGTAAATTGAAACGCTAACTGTTGTTTTTCCGTCCGTTTCGCTGAAGTTGAAATCCCAGTCGGAGCCCGGCAATTGAACATTTTCATCTGCATCGGCGAAGGCATTAAAGAACTTGAAATTAGTTTTCGGCGTTATCGAAGTATATTTCTGCACCGCCCAACGCTCGGTACCGTCGGGACCGACCATTGCGTAAAATCTGCGGCCGCCGACTTCGAAATTGAGTACCTTCGTCCGCGACGCGAAAGGCTTCGGCGCCCACCATTGGTCAAGCAATTCAGCTTTTGTATATGCGTCCCACACCAGGTTGATCGGGGCCGCGAACTCTTTCGTTATCGAAACTGTTTTCGCCTCTTTATTGACAATAAAATCCATTCTACTCCTCACTATTTTTTCTCAATTGTCCTCTGCGTCTTTGCGTCTTGGCGGGAAGAATCCTCCCGCAAAGGAGCAGAGACCGCAGAGAGAAACCGGTGTGTCACACCTTACTTTTTTCTTGTCTCAACACCGCAAGCATCTCGTCGAGCTGCTCGTATCGTGTCTCCCAGATCTTGCGATATTGCTCTAACCATTCGTCGATCTCTTTCATCTTGTCGATCTCCAGCCGGTAATAGATCTCTCGGCCTTGCTGGTCTTGTGTTACAAGTTCGCACTCGGTCAGTATCCGCAAATGCTTCGACACCGCCTGCCGCGACGTATCAAAATGCGCGGCAATAGCATTCGGCGTCATCGCCTGCAATGCGATCAACGCAATGATCGCCCGCCGTGTCGGATCTGCAATGGCCTGGAAAACATCTCTTTTCATAACGTCGAACAGCAGTATGCAACCACTCGGTTGCATATGTCAAGTGCAACTGATTGGTTTCGGAATGTTCTTTATTGGAGGAACTCAGGGTTGTCTCTCGGTCGATGCGTAGGTGTGGATCACAGCACCGCAGCCGAACGTTTTTGTTCTTAGGAGTTTGAGGTTGATGCGCTCGTTGATGTTCTTGAACAACGTCAGGCCGCTTCCGATGACGATTGGATGAATGCCGAGCTCGTATTCGTCGATCAGGCCGAGGTTGCCTAGCTGGACGATCATACTCGGGCTGCCGACGAAGATGGGTTTGCCCTGTTGCTGTTTGAGGTTTAGAATTTCCTGCTTATTGAGTTCAATTTTCAGTTCGGTATTTTTCCAATCGACGCTTTCAAGCGTACGGGAATAAACGATCTTTTGAACCTCATCGATCGCCGCCGCAAAATCGTCCGTCGCCTTATTGCCGGTCGGATTCTCGACGACGGTCCGCCAATATTCCATTAAATGAAACGTTTTCCGTCCATAAATAACCGCGCCCGCATCAAGCAAAAGGTCGCGGTTAATGCTGATGTATCTCGTCGTCTGCGCCCATCTTGTCGTGGTCACAAAACCCGTCAAGCGTCATATTCATCGCGGCGATCAGTTTTCTCATGTTCTTCTGATGTTCATATGAATTGCCTCCAGCTTTAGCTGGAGGAAAGCAGTTTAAAAGGCTCCCGGCTTTAGCCGAAGATTGGGCTAAAGCCCATGGTCTTTGGCGAGTACTCCGAACCTCCATCTGAAGATGGAGGCAATTCATAAAACCAGAAACTATTCCGCAGTCCGCAAGATCTTCTCCATCTTCTTGCCCTTTGCGAGTTCGTCGACCAATTTGTCCAGCCACCGTAGCTTTTGCATTAAGGGTTCTTCGATTGTCTCCACACGCACACCGCAAACAACGCCTTTTATCAACGGGGCGTTTGGATTGAGCCTCGGAGCCTTTTCGAAGAACTCGCGAAACGTCGTCTTCTTCTCGATCACCTTCTCCAAGCGTTTCTGCGTATATCCCGTCAGCCAACGAACGACCTCGTGCAGCTCGTCCTTCGTCCGGCCTTTCGACTCGAC
Organism: Acidobacteriota bacterium; assembly: GCA_020853255.1. The sequence continues at coordinate 15,328 of JADYZI010000109.1, read as the reverse complement.
CTTCGTGACGTAATGCGGATAGACGCTCGCAAAACTCATCGCAAAAACTCTTTCCCAGTTGCTCATCGAAATGCTATACACCTCTAGTTCGTTTTCTTAGGAGGATTTCGGCCCGATATTAGCGAGTTTATGAATGCCTGCTCTTTCAAATATAGTGCGTTAAATGCCTCACGCTTCTTTGCCGGTTTACCGTCGAGAAGGGCTTGAATGTCGTCAGCGTCGCTTCGTGGATGTTCCTTACCACCGTCCGAAATCGTTATGAAGCGTGTTCGAAAGTGGCTTGCACCAAGCGTCAACGGTTCCTTCGGAATGTTCAATAGTCCCGCATCTATCAATCTCTTCTTGACCGTTAGGAAATCGGTCTTGAACTGGCTCAAGTTTCCTTTTGAAACGCACTTTCCCGGATTATCCGTGGTTATGAACGTCCCGTCGGCGTAAATTTTTACAATGGAGCCCATATTCCATCCTGGGTTCTGAACATCTCCAAAAACGATGAACTCCTTCAACGCATTTTCGGCAGCGATTAGTTGAGTGGACTTTGCGATTCTAATGCGATCATTGGCCGCAAAGCTCTCTATGCTCCAGTCGTCGAGCGACATTGGGGTTTTATCCTTTGCAGAAATCGTTTCTGAATTAGCGATTTTCAGTTTCCAGTTGTATTCGAAAGTATCGCCTATCCAATGGGGAACCTTTGTCAGCGGCACAAGAAAAACATCATTGCCGTCACGCTGAACCTCTCCACACAAAGCATATGTTTGCCGCACTACTTGCGGCCCGCGAAGCGCCATCACTCTGTAGAGCCTGACAAACCCATCGGGATCGCCTACAGCTAGAACTTCATCATTGGGGCTAAACGCTAGTCCTTTGATCGGGGCATCGCCGAAAGAAGTAAATGCGAGTTCCTTTGGTCGATCCACTGTCCACAGGCTTAATGCCGCTCCATCCGGGCCATATGTTCCACCACCAACAGCGAAATACTTACCTGAATGGGAAATCGCCAATGAAAAGAGGCCGCTGCGGAATCCACTGACCTCATCGACTTTCTTCCCGCTTAACGTGTCCCAGATAGCTACAGATTTTTCGCCGTAAACTGCTCCGCCACCTGAGACAAGTATTCTCCCGTCGTCTGAAAGCTTCCCGAAAAAGCCGAAAGACTTTGGATTCCACTCCTTTGTTACCGACTTGCTTCCAACAGACCAAATTGCGATTGAAGTCGAACAGGTGATGACCACTGATTTGCTATCCGGCGTAAAAGCGATTCCATAAGGAGACTCGCCAAATTTCTTTTCGGACGAAATCGTAGTGATTTTTTTGGATGTTACGTCGTAAACAATCGCCGATTCTTCGAAGGCAACAGCAATCATTGACCCATCAGGAGAAATTTCCATGTCTACGGCATCGCCACGTTCAGAAAATGCCGTCTCAAAATTCTTCCAATCGCCGATTTTCCAAATCAAGAGGTCGCCTTTATCGCTTAACGCCGCGAATAATTTTCCCGTCTTGTCGAACTGAATCCGCTCAATTCCCGCTTTTCCGACCACACCTTTAGCTAAGGTCGCAACCACCGAAAGATTCGCTGTGTTCCAGATCATTACGCCACCATCGTCGAAAAAACCATAGCCTGCCGCTACCAATTTGCCATCGGGCGAATACGCGACTGTGTTTATTCGGTGGTCAGGTGTTTTTAGCTTCGCGATTAATGCATCAGCCGCTGTCTGGCCCGACGCAAGAACCACAGCTAGGAGCGTTAGCAGGACTGATTGAAAACCACGCATAATATCGGACCTAAGGTGTTTATGGCGTTGGTGTCTGGTTCTTCGGCGATTTTTCGACGTGTTTAGCCGACAACCACGCCGCGAGTTTGCCGGGATCATCCGAATGCGGAACTCGGAATCAGATTTCTATTTATCTACGCTCACTTTACGGTTTGATCGCCAATTCCAACAAACGCCTTCCGTGAACTACTGCCGCGATCGTGATCTCATCGCCGTCGATCTCATAAATGATCCGATAGCTGTATGCAAAAATTTCTCTGATCGCTTCGTCGCCAAACTCGGGAACGACGCGTCCGAGGCGCGCAAACTCGGACAGTCTTCTCGTTTTGTCCAGGATGGTACGAACTACCGAGGCTGCATAAGCTTCGGAATCCTCGGCGATGTACGCCGCGATCGATTCAACATCGTCGATCGCACGGGGCGACCAAACTATGAGATGAGCCATTTGCCAAGCTTTTCCTCAGCTTGTTCCTGAGTCAACGTTCCTTCAGTCCGGGCGGCGTCCAACCCGTTGCGTACTTTTTCGACAACATAAAGGTGGTACTGCACGTCTTCGATTGAAGCGTCTTCTGGCAACCTTTCAAGTAATGATGTAACTTCGTCTTTAACTATGCTCATATCTTCTCCTACCTATTTCCATTCTCATTCCTTTCGATCTGGATGAGATTGCCGACCATGGTTGGGCCGTATTTTACGCTGTCGGCTTTGGTGACGTTGTACCAGAAGGCTTGCATGTCCCAGGCGGCGGTGGGGCAGCGTTCGGCGCAGAGGCCGCAGTGGAGGCAGACGTCTTCGTCTTTGACCATGAGGCGGCCGGTCTTGAGGCCGTCGGCGACGTAGATGTCTTGCGAAAGGTTGTTGGCGGGAACCTTTAGCTGTTCGCGGAGTTGGGCCTCATCGCCGGATGTGAGATCGAACGGCGTAAAGGTGATGCAGCTTGTTGGGCAGATATCGACGCAGGCATCGCATTCGATGCATTTGGGCGCGTTGAAGACGGTCTGCACGTCGCAATTAAGGCAGCGCATCGCCTCTTCATAACCGGCAAGCGGATCGAAACCGAGTTCGACCTCCTGCTTGCGGTTTATGAGCGTTTTTGTCTTTGGAGCCTGCGGAACGATGAGGCGGTCGTACTCGTCGATCTTGCTGTCGTACGCCCATTCGTGGATGCCCATTTTCATCGACATCAGATTGACGTGCGGCGGCGGTCGATTTGTGAGAACGTTCTCGCCTTTGCATAACAGGTCGATCGAGATCGCCGCCTGATGGCCGTGTGCAACGGCGGTGATGACATTCTCCGGCCCGAACGCCGCATCGCCGCCGAAGAAGACCTTCGGATGCGTCGATTGGAAGGTGGTCTTATCAACGACCGGCATCTCCCATTTGTCGAAATCGATTCCGATATTGCGTTCGATCCACGGAAATGCGTTCTCCTGGCCGATGGCGACAAGCACATCGTCCGCGGGATAAAACACCTCAGGCTCGCCGGTCGGAACAAGCGAGCGTTTGCCGTTCTCGTCATAAACAGGCGTGACCTTTTCGAACATTACTCCTGTCAGCCGATACTTCGGCATCGCTTCGTTTGCGGTGTCGGACGTTGAGCCGTTAATTACGTGCGGGCTACTGACAACGGCATCCGGCACACTCCCTACCGGTCGTGTTTCTGCCTCTGCGTTTCCGCGTCTCTGCGTTGAAACTTCCTCTATCACGAACGATTTCGGGACGTGGTTATCGATGATCGGGATGTCTTCGTGCTGGGCGTCTTCTTTTTCCCATGGGCTGGCCTTCATGGTTTCAAACGGCGAGCGGACAATGACCTTTACATCCTCGCCGCCGAGCCGTCGGGCCGTTCGGCAGCAGTCCATCGCCGTGTTTCCGCCGCCGAGTACGATGACGGTTTTGCCGATCTTGTTCGTATGCTCAAACGCCACAGAGCCGAGCCAGTTGATGCCGATGTGAATATTCGCACCGCCTTCTTCGCGCCCCGGAATTTTCAATTCGCGCCCGCGCGGAGCGCCTGTTCCGACGAACACGGCGTCATAGCCCTGATCGAGAACCCACTTCAAACTTTCAACATAATGCTTAAAATGCGTCTTGATGCCGAGGTCGAGAATGTAATTGATCTCTTCATCCAAAACCCTTTCCGGCAGCCGAAAAGCCGGTATCTGCGAAAGCATAAACCCGCCGCCTTTGTATTGCTCATCGAACAGGTCGATCTCGTAGCCGAGCGGTGCGAGATCGCGTGCAACGGTCAGCGAAGCCGGCCCGGCGCCGATCAATGCAACGCGCTTTCCGTTCGATTTGAAAGGCCCTTTCGGCATAAGCGGCGCAACATCGCCGCGATTGTCGGCCGCGACGCGTTTTAGCCGGCAGATCGCGACCGGCTCTTCGTCGATCCGCCCGCGACGGCATGCCGGTTCGCACGGCCGGTCGCATGTCCGTCCCAAAATGCCCGGGAACACATTCGAATCCCAGTTGATCATATACGCTTCGGTATATTTGCCTTCGGCGATCAGGCGGATATATTCCGGCACAGGCGTATGCGCCGGACAAGCGTATTGACAGTCAACGACTTTGTGAAAATATTCGGGGTTTGAGATGTCGGTCGGATGCAAAGCAGAGATCCTCTCTTAATTACGATAGATTAAAAACAGGCCCATCTGAAGTTGATGATAATTGAAGACCATCAACAATGCTAGTAAACTTCGCTCCAAGCTTTGGATGAATCGGGTATATGCAAGTTAGCCGCCTTCCCGTATTGAGTTCTGATCTCGTGAGTTTTCGCGTCAGCCCGGCTTCGCCAACACGAAAACCGCGAACGAAAGACGAAACGCACAAAGCAAGGTCTTAAATATCTGGAACCCAAAACGAGCGGCCGCCGGATGTTGTCTTTTTCAAACCAAGCGACGGCAGGTCCTTTTCTTCGACACCAAGATATGTGAAGTGCGGAAGGTCAGAAACAACGGTCTGAAACCATTTGTGCCGGGCGAGGATAGATCGGACATCCTGGTTATCATTCTCGCTCACATCAAGAGCGAGCATCGACAAATGCTGCGAGGTCCCCGGCGGTGCTACGGAATAAATTATCGATTTCGAAAGGTCTTTGGCAAAGTAGATTCCCTTTTCCTCCAGCTTCAGAACTTCCGCGACCTGCTCATAAGTTGAAAGTCCCGCGATCCGATCGGCCTCTGCCTGCGTCAGTTTGCCGTTGGCGACCCAATGCTTTAACGCCGGATCGACACGGCTTTTCCAAAGACTGACGGTTTCGTTATAGCTTCGGCGGGCCGAATCATTCCCGCGTGGTGTTATCGATAGGCCTTGGGCCTTTGCTTCGGCCATCGCCTTTCGCAGTTCATCCATCGCCGCGGCCTGAAGCTCGACCTTAAAGCCGCCAATGGTTTCGTTTGCGGTCCGCAAAGTCGATTGAAATGCCCCAACCTCAGCTTCGTCCTTGAACACGATCTTGCTCGGAACGGTCACGCCCTGGGCGACGAACATCGCTCCATATTCGCGGAGCAGCATTTTCTCAACGCTGTCTTTCGGCTGAGCAAAACCATCCGGGAGATGTGCCGCGAATCCGGTTTTGTCCTCAGCCTTCGTATTTTCGTTCGACATATTCGAGTTAGTTTTCAAAGGCGTCCGATCGGTGTTCGTACGGTCTGATGAATAGTTGGTCTCGGGGCCGGAGTTTCGGGCTTCGGGTGGTGAATAGCAGCCCGCCGCCGCAGCGGCAGCCGCGATAAGTACAATTGTGCGGAAAGACAGATCGATGCAGGACTTTTTCATAATTCCGGTACCCAGTACGAAAAACCGCCGCGCGTGACATTCCTAAGTCCGCGAGCGGGCAGGTCCGCCTCCGGCACGCCGAGGTATGTGAAATGCGGCGAATCATCGGCCACGGTTTGGTACCAGCCGTTATCGTTCAGTATCCGCCGTACGGTTGAGTTGCCGAACTCGGCCACATCAAGTGCAAGCATTGACAGGTGCTGCGACGTTCCGGTTGCGGCCACCGAGGTCAATATCGACCGGTCCTTGCCCGTGCTGAAGAAAAGGCCTTCTGATTCCCACGCAAGCACCTGCTCAGTTTGCTCGATCACCGGCATCAGGCGGGCGGCGTCGGCATCTTTCTTTTTGATGCGCCCGCGTGCGACCCAATGATCCAGTGCCGGAATAAAGCGGGAATTCCACAGCCGAAGCGTATCGGCAAAGCTCCGTTTTCCGGCTGTCTCACCGCCCCGCGGGCTTATCCGCAGCCCGCGTTTTGATACCTGCTCGATAGCGGCGAGCAACGAATCCATTGCCGCTGCTTGAAGTTCGATCTCGACTCCGCCTATGGACTCCCTGCGGGTTTTCACGCTTGACTGAAACGCGGTCACCTCCGATCCCGTTGAAAAGATACAGACCGGCGGCGGCGTGACGGACCGGTCAGCCGCAAACATCGAACCATAGTCGTGAAGAATACGTGCCGCGACCGGCACTGAACCCGTCATGCATACCTCGGCCATCTTCTTGCGCCAATCGCCGCTGGCCTTCTCCGCGGCCGCTTTTGTAGGCTGCCCCGAACGTTTCTGCCCCGCCGAGCGTTCCGCCCCAAAAAGAAGCGCCGCCGAGAGCATGAATAACGCTGTCGCCTTCGTTCTCATGTAATTATAACGGCCTTTCATGAACAAATTCTCTGACCACCGCGGCTGCGGAATCGATATACGGCTTTAGATACACGTCCCGTTGGACAAACGGTATTTGATCGCGAAGCCGAGCGTAAATAGGCGCTGTCCCTCTGCCCAACCGCTTGCCTGCACCGCTCCCTTTTCGGCGAAGATCGATTCCCTGCGCGGCACACAGAAGTTCGAGGGCCAGAATGCCTTCAAGGTTTTCCGCAACCTGCCTTAGCTTCAACGCAGCCGTCAGCCCCATTGAGACATGGTCCTCAACATTCGCCGAACTCGGGATCGTATCAACACTCGCCGGATGTGCAAGAACTTTATTTTCAGTGCACAACGAGGCTGCTGTGTACTGGACTATCATAAACCCCGAATTCAGTCCGCCATATTCGGTCAGAAATGCCGGAAGCACATGAGCATTCGACGCCTCATCAGTAAGGCGCATGATCCGGCGTTCCGATATATTTCCAAGTTCCGATAACGCGATGGTCAGATAATCAAAGCCTAACGCAAGCGGTTCGCCGTGAAAATTGCCGCCGCTGATGACCTCGATCGAAGATTCCCCTCCGACCTTTGACTCAGGCGGTCCCGACACGAAGATCAGCGGGTTATCCGTCACCGAATTTAGTTCCAATTTCAGCAGCCACTCGGCGTACGCGACCGCGTCGCGGCACGCGCCGTGAACTTGCGGCATACAGCGAAGCGTGTATGCATCCTGAACATTTGTCGGATCGAACCCGCGTATCATTTCGCTGCCTTCCAGAATGTTCCTAAGATTGCGGGCACATTCGATCTGGCGTGGATGCGGCCTGAGCTGATGGATACGGTCGTCAAATGCTGTGACCGTACCGTTCAACGCTTCCAAACTCAAGCAGCCCGCAACATCCGCAAGCTCGGCCAATCTCATCGCCCGCGCGGTCTCAAGCAGCCCCACGGCCGTCATGACCGTCGTTCCGTTCGTCAAAGCCAGGCCCTCTTTCGCCTTCAGAACGACCGGAGACAGGCCGGCCTTTGAAAGGGCCTCGGCTCCGGGCAGGATCTCACCTTTGAACTCGGCCTCTCCTTCTCCGATCAGGACGCACGCAAAATGGGCGAGCGGAGCAAGATCGCCGCTTGCCCCGAGGCTCCCTTTTTCGGGGATGACCGGATGCACGCCGCGGTTCAGGCATTCGAGGATCAGTTCAAGTGTTGTTAACCGGACACCGGAAAACCCGCGGGCAAGCGTATTGGCCCGGATGAGCATTATGGCCCGCACCGTAGGGATATCGAATGGCTTGCCAACGCCGACAGCGTGGCTGACGACAATATTGCGCTGGAGTTCTTCGACCTCGCCGCGGCTGATGATCTTGTTCTTGAACGCGCCGAAGCCCGTCGTTATGCCGTAAGCGATCTCACCGCGTTCCAACAGCGTATCGACCGCGGCGGCGGCGCGGTTGACTTGCCCCTTTGCACTTTCTGAAAGGGCCGCACGAAACTCGCCTGGCTCTCCATAAGCCAGCGCAAGCACTTGTTCAAATGTGAGGCTTTCACCGTCAAGAACGATCTCGTTCATTATTTTTCCAAAACTCTTCCCAGTCTTTGTCCGATCGATGTTGATATTCACGCCATGAGGCGATCTTTCCGTCCATGATCTCTACCCAGACAGTGCCGTGGTAGCGGTACGTTCCGTCATACGTGTATTCGGCCGAGCCGAGCTGCCGCCGTTCATCAAAGACGACATGATGAAACTTGCATGTTTGCTCCAATCCGTCATCATCCCTAAAGAAGGCGAGTAGCGAGGCACGGCCAGAGAACGCATAATTCATCGCATCGGCATAGAATACATTTTCGCTAAAGCGGGAAATGATGCCTTCGTAATCGCGCTTGGTCCATCCTTCCGCGAGCTTGGTCAAAAGCGATACAAATTCAGCGGACGTCATAAACAACCTTGCCGTCCTTGACGACAACCGCCGCCATCTCTGCACCAAACTCATAGGCGATCTCGCGGTAGTCGCAGGTGTCAAACAGCACCAGGTCGCCCTGATTTCCTTCTCGTATCGAACCAGCGCTGTTCCCAACCCCGGCGGCGAAGGCCGCGTTTATGGTAGCGGCGTTCAGGGCCTCAGACGGAAGCAGTTTCTGATATCGGCAGGCTAGCGCCATCGTCATCGGCTGCGACGGGCACGGGGCCGAACCCGGATTGTAGTCGGTCGAAATGGCAACCGCACAGCCCGAATCGATCAATTTTCGCGCATCGGCAAAATGCGTGCTGCCAAGATTGAAGTTGACCGTCGGTGTGACAACGCCAACCGTTTCGGATTCGGCAAGAAGCTTGATCTCATCGTCGGAAATGGCGTCCAGATGATCTATCGAGACCGCACCAAGCTCTATCGCCAAACGGCTGCACCCGAGGTTTGTAAACTCATCGGCATGTGCCTTAAGCCCGAACCACAAGGCCTTGGCAGTTTTGAGTATTCGCTCGGACTGCCTCAGGTCAAACGCATTCCGCTCACAGAAAACATCCGCATATATCGGCCTTCGCTCCTCGCAAAAATGCGATCTTGTGTACCAATCCCAAGCCCGCGGCAAGATCTCGCCGCATATCAGGTCCACGTAGCCATCGTGATCATCGGTGAACTCCGGCGGAAAGGCATGGGCCGCCAAAAGCGTGGGAACAATATCTATCGGATGGGCCAGGTCCATTTCGCCGATCGCGGCAAGCATCTTCAGTTCGGTCGCCGGATCGAGGCCGTAGCCAGTCTTGATCTCCACCGTCGTCGTACCGCACGCAAGCATTTTGTCGAGCCGCGAAACGCCGTGTTCGATAAGATCTTCGAGCGATGCCTCGCGCGTTCGCCGGACGGTCGAGATGATCCCGCCGCCCTGTTTCAGTATATCGAGATAGTCGGCGCCCTCGATCTTCAGCTCAAATTCATCAAGCCGGTTTCCCGCAAAAACGATGTGCGTGTGCGGATCGACAAAGCCGGGCGTCACCACCCTGCCATCGGCATCTATCGAATCAGTTGACACAAATGCCGCGGCAACGTCCTTCGACCGACCAAATGCCGCGATCTTTCCTTCAATACAGGCAACGCCCGCGTCCTCAATGATCCCGACATCGCGCATCGCAACGCCGCGCTTCGGCTTTCCGTCCGAGCTGCACGTAACGAGCTGGCCAATATTCAGGATGACGAGATCAGCGTTCGATTGCATTGAGTTGGGCCTTTGGGGCCGGTAAAACATTGCGTTGCCCAATATTCTAGCACCAAGGATCGACTGACCCGAACCCGGATCGCGCAACTCCGCCTGTTTGCGGTCATTAAAGATCCGTCACACGCCCCTTCGATCGAACAAAATTTGGAAGTTTGCGGGCGTTCCGCTACACTTTCAACCGTGTCAGAAACTATCGATCAAACCGTTGACGCACCCGGTACATTCCACTCCGAAGGCCACGCAAGCAGCCCGGACAAGACGCCTAATGACCCGCCGTGGGGCACCGGTGCAGCAGTCGTGATGTGGCTTTTCAGCGTGGCACTGATCATGATCGTTCCGGCCGTCTTCCTTATCCCTTACGCGATCTCGCAAAACTCTTTTTATGCCGACAGTGCAGAGTTGATGAAGGCACTCGGAAGCGATTCGGTAGCTATCGCGATCCAGATCGCCGCGATCATACCAGCCCATTTGCTCACGCTCGCCGCGGCATGGCTGGTCGTCACCCGCGGCCGTACCTTCCCATTCTTCAAAACGCTCGGTTGGAAGACAGGCGGAATGAAATGGTGGCACTATCTGGCGATCCTGGCGGCGATCTTTTTGCTTTCAGTCGTGGTGGGAAGCCTGCTGCCGGAGCAGGACAATGATCTCCTTCGCATTTTAAGGAGTTCGCGTTACGTGGTCTTTCTGGTCGCGTTCATGGCCACCGTCACGGCACCTCTTGTCGAAGAGGTCATCTACAGAGGACTCCTTTACTCAGCACTTCAGCGTTCTGTAGGAGTAAAGGCCGCCGTGGCGATCGTCACCATTCTATTCGCCGCCGTGCACCTTCCTCAATACTGGCCGAGCATTTCGACAATGATCCTGCTCACCACGCTTAGCCTGACATTGACACTGGTCCGGGTGCGAACGGACAACCTGCTTCCCTGTTTTATCCTTCACACGATCTTCAATGGCGTCCAATCACTGCTTTTCATTCTCGGCCCTTATATCGGGCTTGAAAGCAACGCTGAAGATACCGTCGGTTTATTTGTCCACTTTTTAAAATAGAAAACGGGCGGACACTGTGTGACCGCCCGCAATTTTCGAACCAGTAAATTTAATCAATAGGCCGGCCGGGTTTCGACTGCCGCACGGGCACCCTTATCGGGTCTGGGGCCGACGGGGGCGGGCCTGCCGACGGGAAACCGCCGCCTCCCGAACGTATCGGGTCCGGGCCAAAAACAGGATCGATAGAACGTCCGGGCTTAGTTTGCCTGATCTCGCGGCCCGTCGAACCGCTTGATCCCTGAACCGCCACAAATGGCGGCTGGCGGACCGGCCCTGGGCCTACGCCATTGCGTCCGGGCTTGACCTGCCGTACAACCGGGCCTCCAGTAGCGGTGGGCGGCGGTGTAAACACCACGGCCGGCAGGTTGTAATACCAAATACTGTGGCCAAACCCGTACCCATACGGCGAGCCCCAGCCATAGCCAAACGGAAGGAAGCAGTTGCTTCGGCTGAACGGATCATAGATCCAGAGGCCGAACGAATTGTACATATTCCATTGGCGGCCAAGGAACGAACGCATCAGGTCGGTCCGCACGGTGTTGCGCTCAAGCCTTCCGCTGATCTTCGCGAGCTCTTTCGCCCGGTCTTTACTCCAAATATCGAACGCATCCTTTTCGTCGCGGTCAAATTTTGCGATCAAGGCCGCGGAATTCGCCATCGAGCCTTCACGCCCCGATTTGACTACCGCCTTCTCGTCATCGCCAATGCGGGCCTTGCCCTTAAAAACGGATATTGTGCCATCCGCGTTAACACGATAAATGCCCGAGTCGAACAACGTGAACTTGGCCTTTGGCGTATTCACCGTGACGGCAAAGTCTTCGGTCGCAAATACCTCAAAGATCGCGCTGCCTGAGTCTAATTTGATCTGGAGGTTATCGAGGTCAGTCGTCGTGAACTCAAACGCTGAGAGCGGCCCAAGCCGCAGATACGACCCGGGATTAAGCAGAATTTCAGCCTTTCCGTCGGCTCCCGTAGACACGCGATCCCCGATCTCGATCGCGTCGCCCTTCAGCAATTGCCCGCTCTTGCCCTCGGTCCGGACCACTCCGACCGGGCCCGAAACAAAGTTTACGCCGCCCGCCTTGGCGGAGATAACGTACCGGTCCCCGGCCGCTGCACCCAATGTATCCCTCTGGGCAAGGATGGCTGGAGCGCACACGAGTGCCGCCATCGCAACACCAACGATCCGCGAGATCCAGTTCTTCATATGTTTTTCCTCGGGAAGAGTTTTCTAGATATTAGATGCTTTCCCCGCAAAAATCAATCTTTTTTACTGTCTAAATATTGCGGAACACGGCCGAAGCCGACGGCCTAAATTTCCGAACAACCTTTGGCCGAAAGACGTAATCAAACGATCTGTCCGGTGCGGATTGGCCGAACCACCCTGCTTATGGCAACTTTCAAAGATCCCGCTCAATGTTTTGCACCGCTTGAGGTTGTGGAGCGATTGCTCGAGATTCGATCTGAGCTGGGCTTTTCGGAGAATCTTTATATGATAGAGACCGACGAGCTGACGAACTTGCTGGATGCCTTCGGATTCGATATTTACGCCTTTTCGACTGAGAATAAGACCATAAACTATGGGGACTACACCGCTCCGGTGGTTCCAGGCGGTGCCGTAATGCACTCATCGGAGCAGGCCCACTGACCAGGCAAGAGAAACGATTTCAATTCACAACAAAAAGGGACGCGAAGGGTTGACGAGCAGTATTAGACGCCTTTCGCGTCTTTTTTCCTTACGCAGCGATCCATCGGCGGCGATCATTCGGACTTTATAATAAATAGAGTTCCGTCGTCATCAAGGAATTTACGTTCCGTGAAGTCGGCTACGTCCTTCCGTATAAAATCGATCATTTCACGGGCGGGCAGATCGATGCCTTTAAGGACGCGGGCCGCAAACCGGTCGAGGCCATATTCCTCGCCGTCATCCTTGGCCGCCTCTATTATCCCATCCGTATAGATGACCAGGACCTGGCCTTTCTCGAACCTAATAAAGTGCTGGTGATATCGGGTGTCAATGAACATACCCAGCGGCTGGTCGCCATATTCGACGTACCTGTATTCGCCGTTCGGCTTGATCAAAAGCGGCGGGTTGTGGCCGGCATTGGAATATACGAATGTCCGGTTTGTCGTATCCAGAATGCCGAGTATCGCCGTGATGAACTGATGTTCCTCGACCGAATCCCACAGCAGCTGATTGACCTTTGACAAGGCAATGTGCGGGGCGTAGCCGATCTGTACACCCGCGCGAATACTTGCCCTCAGGAACGACATAAGCAACGCCGCCGGAATTCCCTTCCCGACAGCGTCCGCGACCACTATCCCGATCTGGTCCTCAAAGATCTGCATCCAGTCGTAATAATCGCCGGAGACCTCTTCGGTCGGGAACACATACGCGCTCATATCAAAGTTCTCAAACTTTGGATCGCGGTCCGGCAGCAATTCCAGCTGTACCTGCCGTGCTATCTCAAGCTGCGTTTCGATCCGTTTTTTCTCAACGATCTGCTCATAAAGGCTGTCCTTTTCGATTATGATCGCTACCTGAGAACTAAGAAGCTGAAGGATCGCGAGATCGTCCTCGGAATAAGCGTTAAGCTCGTCGCTTTCAAGGTCGAACGCCCCGATCACCCTGTCATTGGTTATGATCGGCGCCACCATTTCCGACCGCGTACGCTTGCGTGCGGCGAAATATCGCGGGTCTTTACTCACATCAGGCGAAATGATCGGCTTGCCGGTAAGCGCAACATTGCCCAAAAGGCCCTCACCCATTCGCAGCCGCGGTTCAACCAGGTCAAAACTTATCTCGTACCCGCGGATCACTCGTGATTTGAAGACATACGGGCTGCTGTGGTCCGGCGAGGTTTCGATAAGGTATATCCCGGCGGCGTCATATGGAAGCAGCGAACCGAGCGTGTCCATCACCAGATTGAGCACTTCCTCAAGATCAACGGACCGGCTTATCTTGTTCGTGATATCGAGCAGAAGGCGCAGCTTGTCTTCGACCGGAAGGTGGTGGCTCGCCGCTGAAGAATTTTGCCGAAGATGTTCCATTCGATATTATTGCGGGAAAATGCTCTGGCTATACTCAGGCCACAATCGAGAAATTTTGATCCGGTATTCGACCAGTGCCCGGCTGACGCCGTAATGCCTTGCCATCTCGCTGGCCGTCTTTCCGCGGGCGATCAGCTTTTTCAGGCCGCCATACGGGACCAACGCCGCGGCCCCGGTCGCATATGCCTCTTCTTCGATAGCCGCATTATAGTCACGCGCAATAAGATTCCCATGCCTGTCACGGCGTTCGATAGCAAGGCGGCTCGGCTTGTGACCGAGGAAAACGTGCGAGATCTCCTCCATCAGCGTAGCCATGTGGCGGTTTCGGGGATGCGTCGGGTTAAGGATAATTAGCTTGTAGCCATTCGGCAGGATCCTCGATGCGGCCCCGCCCGACCACTTGTCCTTTGAACTTCCCAACAGCTCCCGAACGGTCTCTTCACTGAGAGACTGCTCAATATCTTCGAAAGGTACGACAAGCAGCCGGGCATATTTTGCCAACTCGAACGGATCGAGCCTTTCCTCATCGCTGCGAAGCCCCGCAAATTCACGCAGCCCCTGTGCCCGGACCTCATGGTGACGGCCCTTCTGGGTTGGCGGTATTTCGGACGGCGATATTCGCATTACTAAATCAGAACCGGGAGCAGTCGCAATTGGGTTCTTCAGCGCTGAAAAACCCAGTCGCTACCGCTCCCGGTACTGACAACTGATCTAAACCTCTTTATATTCCGAATCTACGTCCTCACTTGAAACGGCTACGCGATAGTTCTTTGATTGCTTCTGCTTTGTGATCAAAAGATCATCCTTGGTCTTCAGCAGGTCGGCGCGATTGTAAACCGAGATCTCAAAATTGTATCCGTGCGTGATCGCGTCCTTCGGGCATGCCTCAACGCAAAATCCGCAAAATATACATCGGCCGTAATCGATATTATAAACCTTTGCGTACCGCTCGTCGCGGCCGATCCGCTCAGCATACGGCCGCGGATCGGTCTCGGCCTCGATATAAATGCAATCGGACGGACAGGCGGCGGCGCACAGATAGCAGGCCACGCATTTTTCCTTGCCCGCTTCATCCACGTGCAGCAGGTGCTGCCCGCGATAACGCGGCTGCACCGTTACCGGCACATCCGGATACTGCACGGTCCATTTTTCCCGCGGGATCTCGGACAGCGTCCGTTTCATCCCCTTAATGACCGCAACGGTCGATTGGAGTACGTCTGAGATCAATGACATTTCTAACAAACCTTACTGCTTAGAATGCGTTGGGATTAATAAATCCCGCCGCAAATCCAAGAAAATAAAGGACCACAACAATAACGCCCAGCACCAAGCTGACCGCACCGGTAATGATCCCGCCGAGAGCGAGCCCCTTGCCGCCATAGTTTGCCGGATCGTTCGTGGCCTTGCCCTTTGCCATGAATCCGAGAACGATCGCAACTATGCCGGGGATGAACCACCCACAGCAGAAAATACTTAAAATGCCTACAACCAGCGATACGATCGCCAACGTCTTGTTTTGTCCTGCGGCGGCTGAAATAGGTGCGTTTTGCATAGGTTCGTTTGACTCCCAATTTTGGACTGGTGCTGACGCTCCGGCCTGGATCG
>JADYZI010000108.1 GCA_020853255.1 Acidobacteriota bacterium | reverse complement strand
GGCCGGAAAAACAAGCCCGGTAACTGAAATGTGCTATTCTTTTCCAGTCTGTACTCAAGACAACCCCGCGAAATTTCCTGATGACAGAAGTATACCGATCGACAAACACATGGAGCCTGATAACGATCGCCGGGCTCGCCTTTATCTCGTTCTTGCACGTTCCGCTTGGGCTTAGCGGCATCGGAGCGATGCTGATGCCCGATTCGGTCATCGATCTCGGCGAAGAAGGGCCGATGTCGGCGTGGTATTTGATCTACGGCCTATTGACGATAGTCAAGGTACCGGTGACGATCGCGACCGTTGTGGTATTCCTGATCTGGCTGAACCTTTCGCACAAGAATTTGCTCGCCCTGCGGCCCGCCTTTTTGAGATTTTCGTCAGGCTGGGCCGTAGGATGGTGGTTCATTCCGTTTGCCAATTTGGTAAAGCCGTTTCAGGTCGTCCGCGAGGTTTGGTGCGAAAGCGACCCTGAAATACAGCGGGACCAGATGTTTCTGACAGAGAGCCTGCACAATGCTCCAACCTTTATGGCATTGTGGTGGGGCTTTTGGCTGGCCGCCAACATTGTGTCGAACGGCGTCGATAAATTGTTCGACCCGGACCGCACGGATAATGTTGCCGTTGTTGGATTGGGGTTCGTGGTTGCGTCCGCACTGACCATCATTGCGGCCGTCCTGGCGATCAAGGTCGTCCGCGATATCACATCCCGACAGGCGGCACGTTTCATATCGGTGCAGAGGCTTGAGCGTTCCGAGGCCTTTTCTGGGGTAAATTCATGATACGTTAGATCAGGCAGGTTGCGAATCCCTTACTTGATGCATTAAAATTTACAGTTCATGCCCTTGTAGCTCAACGGTAGAGCGCGCGGCTCATAATCGCTCGGTTGCAGGTTCGAATCCTGCCGAGGGCATACTTAAGACCCTGTCGGAATAAGTGATAAGTGAAAAGTGGTAACCGCGAAGATCGGTTTTCACCTTTCACTTATCACTTTTCACTTATTTCGGAAATGCTAATAGATTGCGGCCGCCGGAGATTTCCTTTTGAGACCGATCAATAAATCAAGCAAGTTGGCCGATGTTTTCTATGACATTCGCGGCCCGGTTTTGGAGTTGGCCCAGCGGATGGAGGACGAAGGGCAGAGCATCATAAAGCTGAACATCGGTAATCTCGCGTCGTTCGGTTTTGAGCCGCCGGATGAGATCGTTCAGGACATGATCCGGAACTTGCCGCACTCGGCCGGGTATACGGACAGCAAAGGCTTGTTCGCCCCGCGACGCGCGGTGGTCGGTTATACGCAGGAAAAGGGAATTCGAGGCGTTACGGTCGATGACGTTTATCTGGGCAACGGAGCGAGCGAGCTTATTACAATGTCTCTGAACGCTCTGCTTGACGCGGGCGACGAGATACTGGTTCCTGCTCCCGATTATCCGTTGTGGACCGGTGCCGTAAGCCTGAGCGGCGGCAAACCTGTTCATTACATTTGCGACGAAGCAAGCGAATGGCTGCCCGACCTTGAGGATATTCGCGCGAAGATCACCCCGAAAACACGCGGCATCGTCGTCATAAATCCAAACAATCCGACCGGTGCCCTGTACCCGGACGAAGTACTGCGGTCGATCGTCGAGATCGCACGCGAGCATCAGCTTATCGTTTTTGCCGACGAGATCTATGACAAAACGCTTTATGACGGGAACACCCACACAAGCATAGCTTCGCTCGCAGATAACGTGCTGTTTTTGACGTTCAACGGCTTGAGTAAAAACTATCGGTCGTGCGGATATCGATCGGGATGGATGATCGTTTCAGGCGAAAAGTCGCGGGCGGGCGATTATATTCAGGGGCTGAATATGCTCGCTTCGATGCGCCTTTGTTCGAACACGCCGGGACAATTGGCGATCCAAACCGCTCTCGGCGGACACCAAAGCATCAATGACCTTGTCGCTTCCGGCGGCAGACTATGCCGCCAGCGTGACAGGGCTTACGACCTTTTATCGCAAATTCCCGGCGTCTCGGTCGTAAAGCCAAAAGCAGCTTTGTATATGTTCCCGCGGCTCGATCCCGAAATTTATCAGATCGAGGACGATCAGCAATTTGCCTGCGACCTGCTCCGTGAGGAGAGGGTTTTGATAGTACAGGGAACCGGATTTAACTGGAGATCGCACGACCATTTCAGGCTTGTTTTTTTGCCGAATGTCGATGATCTGCACGAAGCGGTTGGCCGAATAGCGAGCTTCCTGCAACGCTTTCGCGAAGACCTTCGGCCAAAAACAGCATTTGTTGAAAAATGAATGGTACCAGGTACGGGAATCGAACCCGTCTTTCGAGAATGAGAATCTCGCGTCCTAACCGATAGACGAACCCGGCGATCGAGAGGCTAAACTTTAGAAAGTTTACACGAAAAGCCCTCGATGCGCCAAAGGGCCTACGCGGCATTATGCGTTGCCGCTCTGGGCTGAGGCGTTCAACATTTCCATCAGTTCATCAACGTTCGGCAGGGATGTTCGCGCTCCGAGGGCACGGCATTTAAGCGAAGCGACGGCATTTGCCATGCGGCAGCTTTCCTCGATCGTGCGGCCCGTGACGAGCCCGTAAATAAAACCTACGCGAAACGCATCGCCGGCGCCGGTAGTGTCACGGCATCCGTTGGGTACGGGGAATGACGGCGTTTCGACAAATCCGTCAGGGCCGAGTACAAGGGAACCCGCATCGCCCAGGGTTATCCCGACGACACCGCAGCCGAATTGTTCCTTGAGCGCCGTTAGCGATCCGCGATGATCGTCGATGCCGGTCATCGTCCGCGGAAGATCGGCGGACGCGATGAGAACATCAACGAGTGGAAGAAGGTCTTTTATTCCGTCAAAGGCCCTGTCGATATCGGTTGAGACTATGACACCCTGTTCACGAGCGGCCACGGCAAGCCCGATGCAGGCTGCGGTATCATGCGGCGTAAGATGAAGGACCTTGGCTTGAGTGATGGGGGTGAGCGGAGTTTCTTCATGCCCATAGCTGAGTTTGGCGTCCCTTTTCCAGATCACGGTACGCTCGCCGTTCCTTTGGTCGATAACGATAAAGGCGATCTGCGTACGTGCACCAGCGACCTTTTCGGCAAATTGTATATCGACGCCTTCGCGGGAAAGGGAAGCCAGGCCGAGATCGCCGGCGTCGTCATTGCCGAAGCGGCCGACGTAGGCCGTTCGCAGCCCAAGCCGCTGGAGGCCGACCATGGTGGTTGCCACCTCGCCGCCCGGGGCTTGCGTATAATCGGTCAGTTCAACCTTCGAATTGAATTCGGGATATGCCGGCACCTCGATCAAAAAATCAACCGCGTTGGTCCCAAAGCCGACCACATCAAATGCGGCCTCGCCGCGTAACTCGAAAGGAAAATCCATCGTATGTTTTGGTGCTTATTACCGGGCAATAAAAACTTATTCAAAAATCATTGCGGAATTCTTGCAATCAACTCCGAATAATAGTTAGAGTTTAAAGCATAACCTCGTACCGAGGGAAAGCTGCTTTATTTATATTTACAAAGGTTCTTGGGAGAAATTGAAAAATGCCGACCTCTATCTGTCCAGAATGTGATGAGGAAGTTTACGTAGATGCCGAAATTGAGCAGGGCGATCATGTATCATGCGACGAATGCCAATCCGCATTGATTGTTGTAGGGCTTGACCCGATCGAACTTGATCTGCGCGATGATTCGGACGATGACGATTATGGCGACGACGAAGATGATTACGGGTCGCGCGATTACGATAATGATCGTCTATAGGTGAAGCACCCGCAGCAGATGCGTATGTGTTCTCTGCGGTCATTGCGGCGGTTTGTAGCCCATCCGGTCCTGCTTTATCGCAAAGCCTTTCCTGGAAACTATCCGCACATTTCTAAACTCTTTTTGTGTCCCGCTGCTCTTGTCCGGATAGAAAGCGATCGCGTATGTCGCCGTGATCTCATCTTCTAGCGCCTTGAACAGCGGCTCAAAATTGTTGTTCGTCGCATAAAAGCTTCGGCCGCCCGTTTGGTCGATGATCCCGCTTGCCTCGAGCGGCGTCAATAGCGGCCGTTTGGTGGCCTGAAGACGCGAATACGACGGAAGGATAAGCGCATATACCGAGGTATCAGCCTCGTTCGCCCGTTCGATGACCGTTCCAGGCTCGACCGTATCTCCGACCGGGAACCCGTCAGTGATCAAAACGATCGCCCGCTTTGTCAGCCTGTTCATAGAATATTTCGGCCCCCTGTTCTTTAGTAGGCGAATGGCGTGGTCCACCGCATCGTACGCATGAGTTGACAGGCCGTCCTGATCTCTTTTCAACTTGGTTATCGACGATTCAAGCTTTTCGCGACGGTTAGTGAATGACTGGACCGTCGATACTTTCATCGCAAAGGACGTTACGGCAAAGTAGGAGTTATAGCCGGCAAGTTCGGCTGCAAAGCTAGCTAGCGCGGCTTTTAGGCGTTCCAACTCGGCCGGCGTCATACTGCCGGAAACGTCCAATGCGAGGACAATAGACATCGGCCGCCCGGCCTCGTTCTTTCTTACCGCTTCAAAGAAATCCGGTTTGCGCTCAATTCCATCCTCAAAAACCTGAAAATCATCAGACGACAAATTACGAACGGGCCGCCCGGCGCTGTCCGTGACATTGACCTCGAACGTGACCAGTTCAGTATCAACTCTTATGACGTCATCAGTTTTTTGGGCCATGGTGGACGCGGCCGCGAGAAAGAAACAGGCCAAACAGGCAAACCAGCCTAGAAAACGGCTGCTCAGTTGTTTTCGTCGGTCAGTTTGAATGGAATCGTTCATTTTGAATTGCTTCGGCGCCGGTCAGAAACGGTCCGCTGGCCCAAAACCGCCCGTTTCTTTAGATAAAATTACCACACTTGGGTGGCATACGAGTTGTATAGCAATAGTGCAACGGAACTCCCGCATTTGAGTCTTCCGTTTGTTTGATGCAGCGGCCGAGCAAGCTGGCGGCCACGAAAACGGGGAAAGAAAGAATAACGGGGATGGATGACCAAACAGACAGTGATCGGAGTGGGATCAGTTTTTGGCTAAGCTTGTCGCTTGCCCCGCTTCTGCCGGCTGCCGCTTATTTGAGCGGTTGGGACGCGTCGCCCGGCGCGCCGGTCTTGCTTTCTACCTCGCTGTTTCTTGCCATTTTGCTGAAGGGCCACGCCGGCCGGATACCCTCGACAGAAATAAGGGTGTCGCCGGTCGTGGTGGTCGTGTTCTGGACAATACTTAACCTTGGGACCATGGGCGGCGGCCTGGTCGCCGCGGCAGCGGCACTTTCGGGGTTCTCGTCGTATTCAGATCGGAGGATCTCATGGCTTAGGACTTCGCTTACCGAGGTGGCCTGTGCAGCGTTGGCGGGTTTTGCGTTTGACACGGCACTTGATCTGTTCAGATTCGGGGTGAGTGTCCCGGACAATCCGCTTGTGCCGACTGATATTCTTGCCGCCGCCGGGTTTATGCTGGCGGCATATCAGATCGCCTCGGTGCTCTTCGAGCGATTTTCGGGGACGAGCGAGAAAGGCATACAAACCTCCATCGGGGCGATCCGCCGCTTCACTGGGCAGGCATTTGCGGCTGCCTCGGCTGTGATAATGTTCGCCGCATTCAGCGAGTTTGGGCTGGCATTTGTTCTGGTTGTCGTTCCGTTAACGGTATTGGGCCACGCTGGGATCAGGCTTCATTTACGGCGCTTGGACCAGAAGGTTCGCCAGATCGCAGACGCAAGCAGGCTTCATCTTGCGACGGTCGAAGCCCTGGCAACGGCGATCGATGCTCGGGACCAGGTCGGTATGGGACATGTTCGCCGGACACAGATCTATGCCTTAGGTATGGGCACTGCCCTTAGCTTGCCGGAGCCGGAATTGGATGCTCTCCGGGCCGGTGCGCTGCTGCACGATGTAGGCAAACTTGCGGTGCCCGAACACATCCTGAACAAACCGGGTCGGCTTACGTCGGCCGAACTTGAAAAGACAAAGGTCCACGCCACGGTAGGCGCTTCGATCCTCGACAAAGTCGGTTTTCCATATCCGGTCGTGCCGACCGTCCGCCACCACCACGAATGCTGGGACGGGAACGGCTACCCCGACGGATTGAGGGGCGAGGAGATCCCGATCACCGCCCGTATCCTGTCCGTGGCCGACACCTATGACGCGCTACGGGGCCCGCGGCCGTTCCGAGCGGCGGTAAGCCGCGAAGACGCGTGTAATTTCCTGCGTTCACGCGCGGGCACCCAGTTTGATCCGCACGTCGTCAATACGTTCCTTCGCGGCCTGAGCCGTCTCGAGGCAGAATTGGAGATCCATGGCCTCGCATACGAAGGCGAAGCCCAAGCAGCGGATTCACCATTGGCGGGAACTGCTGATTATGTTTCGCAGATCAAACGCGCAAATCAGGAAGTATTTTCGCTGTACGAAATGGCCCGTGACTTTGGAGCCTCGCTTGACCTGCAGGCAACGCTGAAGTTACTTACACGGAAGATCAGCGAATTCGTGCCCTACGACACATGTCTTGTTTACCTGCTGACCGAAGACGGCGCAAACGCCACCGCCGCACACGTGGAGGGCAAGAACAGCGAGATGCTGCTTGGCAAACGGGTTGTTGTAGGTGAAGGAGCAACGGGCTACGTGCTTAAAAAGCGAAAGCCGGTTGAGAATGTGGACCCATCGCTCGATTTTGCTTTCTCGAATGCTGAGATCTGCGGCCAGTATGTCGGGATGGCAAGTGTGCCGCTGCTCGCCGATGAAAAGCTGGTCGGCGCGATCTCCGTTTTTTCGGGCAAACTGGCGGTTTACGAAGAAGAGCATTTGAGACTGCTCGAAACGATCTCGCGCATTGCCGGCGACGCCATTTCAAAATCGATCAGGCAGGCGGAAACTGAGATACATGCACAGACGGATCCGCTGACCGGGCTGCCGAATGCCCGCGGCCTGCAAATTCAATTCGAGAAAGAGGTCGGGCGTGCGCGGCGGTCGGGAGACCCGATGCAGCTGCTGATGCTTGACCTGGACGGATTCAAGGCCGTCAACGACACATTCGGCCATAAGGCCGGCGACACACTGCTGCGCAAGGTGGGCGGCATAATACAGGCTGAGCTTCGCGATTATGATTTTCTGGCACGCTACGGCGGTGACGAGTTTGTCGCGTTGGTGCCGGAGACGGACAGCTCTGACGTAATTGAGCTGTGTGCACGTATCGAGACTGCCGTCGCTTCGTATGCATTGTCAGTTGACGGAGAAACGGCGTCGGTCGGCGTCAGCGTTGGCTCGGCATGTTTTCCCGCACAGGGCGAATCATTTGAACAGCTTCTTATCGCCGCCGACAAGGCAATGTACCGTACCAAGGCCTTCCACAAGCAAAGGCGCGTTCGTCTCGGAGATGGCACAAACACGTCCGCCGCCAAAATGGATGAAGTTATAGAAACCTACGCGACCGACGGCCCGCCGATCTCGGACGTGCAAGCAAGGCCGATCACCAGCGAAAACGAGCTTGTCGTTGAGCTTGATGAAAGCCACATCGTGGTCGTGAATACGGTGAACTAGACATATCTAAAACGCTTGCGAGAACCGGAAATGGATCTGGTCCTGCTTGAGGCGATAGATGGCGTTTGGGCCGGTCATTTGCGGGATCAGAAAGCTCGGCGGATTAAGAAGGCGGCCGTAATCGATGGCAAATTCACCTCCGATCGGTGTTT
>JADYZI010000107.1 GCA_020853255.1 Acidobacteriota bacterium | reverse complement strand
CTTCTTGTCACGCGTTAAAACCGCCAATGCTGGCATCGGGGATCTCATCCGGCGGGAAAAAGATCTGCATGGCGCGTTCGACCTTTTCCGGTGTGCCGAACAGTATGACAAGGTCGCCGGTCATGAGGGTATATTTTGCCCCGGGACTGACCTTCGTATCACCATCGCGTACAACGGCGATGACGGTCGCTCCGCTCTTTCCACGAATATCAAGTTCGGCAAGCGTTTTTCCGGCGACGGGTGAGCCGTTCTCTACGGTCACTGTCTCTGTCGCAGAGGAATCGAGTGCGAGCCCGAGATCAAGCTTTTCCACGACTGGTTCCGGCAATGCAGGCGAGCGGAGCATCTCGTACCCCTGTCGGCGTATCCGCTCGATCTGGTTCTCGATAACGCGTCGTGAACTGCCATAGCGGTGCAGTACACGAGAGAAGATCTCGATGCTGGTTTCGAACTCCTCAGGAATGACCTCGTTTGCACCTAGCTCATAAAGCTCAGTTATCTCGGCGACATAACGCGTTCTGACGATGATCTGGAGGGTTTTGCTCAGGCGTCTTGCCTGGTCAACCGTTCGCCGGGCCGCTGCCGCGTCGGACATGGCGAGGACCAACGCCCACGCATTGTCGATGCCGGCATGGAGCAGGACCTCGCGGCGCGTTGCGTCGCCAAAATTGATCTTCTCGCCTTTTTCTTTTGCTTTCCGAACGGATTCGGCGTTCAGCTCAAGGATCACATAGGGAATGCCGACGGTTCGCAATACACGAGCAAGGTTTCGGCCATTAAGGCCGTAGCCGACGATGATGACATGCTGCTGCAGGCCGCCGCTGGAGGTCATGTGAATGTTTTGCTCCGCTTCCTCCAGATCGGCGTCCGCACTGCCTTTGAACAATCCCTGCAGCGCGTATCCGGCACGCGGGGCAGCGGCGATGAGGAAAGGCGTAGCGAGCATTGAAATGATCGAAGCCGCCAGAAATGTCTGGTAATCGCTATCCGGCAGCAGGGCTGTGCCTTTTCCGGCCCGTGCGAGTACGAATGAGAATTCGCCGATCTGGGCCAGTCCGAGCGCGGTCATAGTGGCGATCCGCAGCGGAAGGCCGAGAACACGTATCACTCCCCAAATAATGAGCGCCTTTATCAGCACCAGGCCGAGTACTATGGCCGCGACAAATCCCAAATTTGCGAATAGGGCGCCGAGGGAGAGCAGCATCCCGATCGAAACGAAGAACAGGCTGTTGAATACGTCTCTGAACGGCAATATTTCGGCCGTTACCTGATGACTGTAGTCTGAATCCGCCAACACCATGCCGGCTATGAATGCTCCCAGCGCAAGCGAGAGGCCGAAATGCGACGTTACCCAGGACATGCCCAGGCATAGCAGAACTACCGTGAGCAGGAAGGCTTCTGTGCTGCGAAGTTGGGCGATCTGCCTCAGGAAAGGCGGCAGCAGGAACCATGCACCAAGCACCAAGAGGATAAGAGCGAGAATGGAGCCGCCGAGACTTACTGCAACACGTGCCGGCGAAACATCTGCTCCGCCGCCGAGAATGGGAACGAGGAGCAGCATCAACACAACGCTTATGTCCTGAAAAAGCAGGATGCCGACCGCCGCCCGTCCGTGCGGTGCATCGACCTCGCTCCTCTCGACATAACTTTTCAGTACGATAGCCGTGCTTGAAAGGGCGACGAGAAAGCCAAAGAAAACAGCTTGACCGATCGCGCGTCCAAATAGAACGGCGATCACGGCTGTCGCCCCCACGGTGAGCAGAACCTGCAGGCCGCCGCCTACCAAAACAAGCGTTTTCATTTCCCGCAGGCGGCGCAATGAGAATTCGAGGCCGATGGTGAATAGCAGAAGCATCACGCCTATCTCGGCCAGGACCTCGATCGCTTCGAGTTCATGTATCCAGCCCAGCCCGTATGGCCCGATCGCGATCCCTGACAGGATAAGCCCAACCAGCAGAGGCAGTTTCAGCCGCAGACAGAGAAAGGCGACCGGCACGGACACCAGTAGTATTATCAGCAGATCTCCGAAAAGCGGCGGTGTATGCATTCGATTTGCTAATCTACAAGCAGGCCAATTTTAAGGCGTTTACATCGTTAGTATCCGCAAATTCGGTAAGGATGACAAGAATGCGCACAAGTCGGTCGTAATTCGTGGTATTTCCTGTGGGGCTTTGTCCGACTCGTGGTCCAAGACCCGGTTTCGCCACACGAAACTGACGAGTCAGGAAATGAAACTCACGCGAGTACGGATCCGCCGCCGGATCTTCAACAGGCCCTCCGGGCAAACCGAATCCGTCAGGCGGCTATGCGGGCCGCGTGATGATGCCATTTCCGATTTTCAGATCAGGGCTGTCGTAACTTTTTGAAATGCCCGCAGGGCTGCGGCTGTATCGAAGAATTTGATCGAGGTTACAAGTTTGTTATCTTTTAAGGTGTGGATGTGGACCCATTCTGTCGAATAATGCCGGCCGGTGGCCCGGACGGTCGCAGTCGAACGGCCAAGCACCACGACGCGGTCGTTTTGGGCGATGAACTCACGGGCTTCCCAGTCCGTTATATCTTCGGCAAGCTCCTGCAGTTCAAAGAATTTTTCGACTCCTTCACGGCCGTACCAGATACCTCCGTATGGCGAATTCTCAACCTCAGGTATTGAAAAAGCAGCGTCCCTAGACAGGTATTCCATCAATCCCGAAATGTCGCCGGTTCTATATAATGCATAGCATCGGCGAATCGTTTCGATGTTCGCCTCTTCATTCATTTGTACCTTGCTACCTTGGCCTTGGGCCGTTAGTTGGTGAACTCGGGTAGATATCGCGTGAATTATAGGATAGTTTTAGCCAGGATTAAAGTATATTTCGTACATACTTGTGTTTAATTTTATTAGGTTTGGCCGGATGTTGACATGCGGCCGTTGCAGGCCCCAAAATTGGGCATTTACCGCTTTAGAAATGGGCGACCATGTCGAATGCATCTTAAGCGGCGTAGAATTCATCCTTTAGTTTGCCGATCTTGATGCGGTCTCGTGAATAATTTAGATTTTGTATCCTTGAATGTTTAGATTTCTGTTCCTATTCATCATTATTACTTCCGCGACCGGGGTATTTGCGCAAAATGGTCCCGCGGGTTTTGATCTTGTGAGCTCCGGCATTCGGATCGAGCCTGATAAACGGGTAATGATCGTGCTGGCGACGCTGGAAGCAGGCCGAACCACGAACGGCGCGGGAGATAGCGTACCCGTTATCAAGACGCCGCTATCGGCCGAAGGCGAAAGGTTTCGTGAGCTATTGAAAAGCGATCTTGCCGCATTACCGGCGGATCTCCGACAAAAGATCTCGACTTTCCTGATCGCCCATAAGAAACGATATCCGGATCAGACCGATGCCCAACTGGTCGCCCCATTTATTTCAATGGCCTACGCTCTGACGCCGCCGCCCGATCTTGCCGATCCTGTGGTAACGGTCGATCTGCCCGGCAATTTGCTTGACGTGCTTGATTTCGCACCGCTGGTCCGCGAATTCTATCGGCGGTCAAGCTTCAGCGGGAATATGAACGAGTATGTAAAGACCTATCAAAAGGCCG
>JADYZI010000106.1 GCA_020853255.1 Acidobacteriota bacterium | reverse complement strand
TGGCGATCTTTCCCTTCTCGCGGCTTGTCCATATGGTCTCGATCCCGTTCTCGTACCTGTGGCGGCCATACCAAGTTGTTATCTGGAACTGGAATCGGCGAAAGATCCGCGGCCAATACCCGCATATTAAACCCTTACCAAGCCAAGAGTCCGTTGAAATGCCGAGTGATAAGACGATCCGGCCGGCTTCCATCTCGAGGTAGCTTATGAATCTCAGAACACTCAAGATCTTATCCATATTGATAACCGTCGTCGGGGCGTTCTTTGTGTGGCAAAAAGGGAGCTTCAGTGTGTACGGAGATCAATTCGGCTACGAGCCCATCCAGCCGATCAATTTTTCGCACAAGCTGCATGCGGGTGACAACAAGATCTCGTGCCTCTACTGTCATTCCTCAGCCGACAAGTCGAAAGTAGCGGGTGTGCCGAGCGCATCGCTGTGTATGAATTGCCATACAAAGGTATTGCCCGATTCGCCCGAGATACAGAAGATCGCATCTGCTTTGAACGAAAACAAACCGATCGAATGGGTGAAGGTGAACGATCTGCCTGATCTCGCGACATTCAATCACAGCCGTCACGTTGTTGCCGGGGTCAACTGTCAAACGTGTCATGGACCTGTCGAAACAATGGAACGCGTCTCACAGCAAAATGCCTTCCTGATGGGCGACTGCGTCAGCTGCCATCGGACGCACCGCGAGGTAACACTTGATGAGACCGGCCGGCCCCAGATCGCAAGCGAGAATACACCAAAGAAATTGATGGCCTCAACGGACTGTTCGGTTTGTCACCACTGATGATGAATAGCTATGAAGGATAAGCTCTGGAAGCAATATATCGACGAAGACGAACGCGGCCTGCCGGTGCTGCAGCCGAGCAGCGGCATTTCGCGCCGAACGTTTTTGGAACTTCTTGGCTACACCACGGCGGCCATTGCACTGACAAGCTGCACGGCGCCTGAACAAAAGATAATTCCATATCTCAAGCAGCCGCCCGAATTAACGCCTGGCGTAGCGAACTGGTATGCATCAACATGCGGCGGATGCAATGCGGGTTGCGGCACACTCGTCAAGGTGCGCGATGGCCGCCCGATAAAGCTCGAAGGCAATCCGGAGCATCCGTTGAGCAAAGGCGGCCTTTGCCCGGTCTCACATTCCCTGATCTTTGGCCTTTATGATTCTGAACGATCGCAGCAGCCTGCTTTCAAGGGCTCACCCGCGACATGGAAAGAGGTCGACGAAAAGATCGTACAACAACTAAATGCCATAAAAGGCTCGGGCGGAAAGGTCCGTTTTCTTTCAAAGACGATCATTAGCCCAACGTCTCAGGCGACGATAAACGCATTCCTCACTCAATTCAAGGATGCGAAACACGTCGTTTACGAACCGATCTCGACATCCGCTATCCGTCTTGCTCACGGACGCACCCACGGTATCGAAGCATCACCATTCTACAGGTTCGATAAGGCAAAGGTTGTCGTCAGCTTCGGCGCGGATTTTCTAGGGACGTGGATCTCGCCTACCGCCTTCACCCGCGGGTATTCCGAAGCCCGCAACGTAAATGCCGGCAAGCACGAGATGCTGCGGCACATTCAATTTGAATCGGGCTTTTCACTGACCGGAGCCAACGCAGACAAGCGTGTGAAGATCGCGCCGGCGGAAGAAGGACAAGCGATCCTCTATTTGGCCAGGTTGGTCGCCGAAAAAAGCGGCACCGTCAGCGGACTGCCTGAAGGGATCACATCGTATAAGCCGAACAAGCTTTCCGATCCGAGCAAAGCAGCGATCGAAAAGTGCGCGGCGGAACTTGTTGGAGCGAAAGGCGCGTCGCTTGTCCTTTGCGGATCGAATGATCCGGACAAGCAGCATCTCGTCAATCTCATCAATCAAACGCTTGGCAACTATGGGACGACGATCGCATTGACCGCGGCCGCACCGCAAGGCCGGGATGAAGATATGCAGACGCTGATCCAGGAAATGAAGGACGGAAGCGTAGCGGCCCTTTTTATCCTGAACGCAAATCCTTCCTACGATCATTTCGCAAGCGCCGAATTTACAAACGCTCTGGGAAAAGTTCCACTTAAGGTCTCGTTCAGCCCAACTGTTGATGAAACATCATCTCTCGCGGACGCTCTCTGCCCGACCCATCATTTTCTCGAGGCATGGGACGATGCCGAAGCTGTAAGCGGCACCGTTAGCCTAAACCAGCCGACCATCGCACCGCTGTTTCAGACAAGGGCCTATCAGGAAAGCCTGTTGCGCTGGAGCGGTGACAGCCGCAATTACTACGATGTTCTGCGTACCCGGTGGCAAACCAGCCTCTTTCCGGGGCAGGCCAAATTCAAGACCTTTGACGAGTTCTGGGACAAGTCACTTCACGACGGCGTATATGTTGCGGCCGCAAGCGACGCGGCCGCGCCGGTGTTCAAGTCAGATGGATTGAATGAGACTGTCGTACGTTTGGCCGCTCCGGTGGGTTCGCCCGACGGGCTTACATTGGCGCTATATCCAAAGGTAACGCTGCGTGACGGCCGGTTTGCCAACAATCCGTGGCTCCACGAACTTCCGGACCCTATCAGCAAAGTAACTTGGGACAACTATGCATGCCTTTCGCCGCAAACCGCGGCTAAGCTCGGAATTACGGAGGGCCGGGTTGTTCGGATCAAAAAGAACAACGCCGCCATCGAACTGCCTGTTCTGATCCAGGCCGGCCAAAGCGATGATTGTGTCGCGGTCGCGCTCGGCTACGGGAGAACAAAGGCCGGAAAGATCGGCAGCAGCGTCGGAGCAAATGCGTTTCCGTTCGTAGAGCTTGCCAACGGAACATTTCGCTATCAGATCGGCGGTGTCGCAATTGAGCCGACCGCGAACACGGTCAGCTTTGCAAAGACGCAAACGCAGGATTCCGCGGAAGGCCGCCCGTTGATAAAAGAATATTCGCTTGCGGATTTCATCAGCGGCCATTTGCACGAAGAAAGTGAAAAGCAGATCGACCTTTGGAAACCCCACGATTTTCCCGAGCATAAATGGGGGATGGTCGTCGATCTCAACGCTTGTATCGGCTGCAACGCCTGCGTACTTAGCTGTCAGGCTGAGAACAATATTCCGGTCGTCGGCAAGGATGAGGTCCGGCGCCGGCGCGAGATGCACTGGATGAGAATAGATCGGTACTACGATGAAAGGCCCGAAGGGACGACCGCGAGATTTCAGCCAATGACCTGTCAGCAATGCGACAACGCCTCCTGCGAGACCGTGTGTCCTGTTTTGGCCACGGTACACAGCAGCGAAGGCCTCAATATGCAGGTCTATAACCGCTGCGTCGGAACGCGCTACTGTGCGAACAATTGCGCATTCAAGGTGCGCCGTTTCAATTGGTTCTTGTATCCGCATGACGATCAGCTCGCAAATCTTGCTCTTAACCCCGATGTGACGGTCCGCACACGCGGTGTAATGGAAAAATGTACGTTCTGCGTGCAGCGTATCGAAGAGGGCAAGATACGCGCGCGAAACGAAGGACGGCCGGTCAAAGATGGCGAGATCCAAACGGCTTGTCAGCAGAGTTGTCCGGCGAACGCGATCACCTTTGGTGACCTAAAGGACCTCGAGAGCAGGGTCTCGACGCTCAGGCATACCAAGCGGAATTACATTTTGTTGGAGGAGCTGAATCTTCGCCAAGGGCTTACGTTCCTCGCGAAGGTGAACAATAACGGCGGGGATTTGGAGGGATAACCTGTAATGGCAGCAATCTTGAAAGATATCGAGTTTCAAAACTCGGACGAAGAGATACGGCTTCAAAACGAGATCGACCGCGTTACGGCCCATCCGGTCTATTCGCCTCTGCGTGAGCCGTTGATCGGCGACAACAAATCATACGGTGACGTTACAGCCGATATCTGCGCCCTTTTCGAGCGGCCTCCGGGCGCCGGCTGGTGGATATTGTTCGGCATCTCTGTGACCCTTTTGGTCATTGGGATAATAGCGGCGTTCAACACCGTCACGTTTGGTATCGGCACGTGGGGGCTGAACAAAACTGTTGGCTGGGCCTTCGGGATAACTAACTTTGTGTTCTGGATCGGCATCGGCCACGCCGGAACATTCATCTCTGCCATCCTCTTTCTGTTCGCTCAAAAGTGGCGAACTTCGATCAATCGTTCGGCCGAAG
>JADYZI010000105.1 GCA_020853255.1 Acidobacteriota bacterium | reverse complement strand
GCGCGAAAATGCCCGCCGCGCATCCCCGAACACGGCGGGCTGGACACTCTCTACTCGAGAGCTTACGAACAGTCTCCGAAATGCAGAACAGAACGGGGACTAGGCCGTAATCAGATCGAAGAATCTCAGCAAACTCCGACCCGACTTCTAAAGACTAACCGCTGATCGGCCGACGCTGAGTAAGCGAGCATACAAACCGGATAAAAAAAGTTTAAGAATTTGTATCGATGGGTTTTAAGAATCGGATGTGGACGAAAATGCTTCCGCGATACGAGCCGCGTTGGCGGGAGTTTCGCGGCAAAAAATGCATTTCGCGCATCCATTCCACAAGCAGTTGAGCCTGTCGCTCGCCGTATGGGATCGGTCCGGAAAAACTTATTTTGCTCGGCCTGCACTGTGGGCGAACGCCAAACTCATTGAGGTTGTCGAGGGCATTCTCGGCCGGTATGCTCACCAGCCCGAATGGCCGAAGTCCGTTTCGAGGCATATTTTATCCTTAGCGAATAAAATACTAACGATCAGAGCTTTCCAAGTTTGTAGGGTGGAATACTCGAAACGGCGTTTCGTTGAGCCTTTAGGCCGCGGGCGTTTTGGGTTGCGCGTTCTTGCCGTCCGGGAAGCGTTCTTCCCGAAGGCGCTCGGCCTGGATCTCAGCGTGGCGGTCACCGCCCTGCATCTTTTCAGTGATGCTGAGTTCGCCGGGCGTACGTGCCGGTCGGATGTGCTTGCCGAGGCCGCCGTAGGACTTCTTTGCGGGAATTTCGTTCTCTGCCATGGCTTTCATTGTAAACAAAACCCTGCGGACACGCCAAGCCGAAGCTGGAAAAGGGCGTCAAAAAAAACGCCCTTAAGTCTATTTGTTTAGCATTCGCTGCACCAAAATGGCGTGGCTATGCCCCAAAGTTCTGTATCAGCTGTATCGTTCGTCAGATCGCATATCGACGTAGATCGCGTCAACAAAAGCGAATTGCGGGCGTTTGGGGCGCTGCGGCTGCGGTTGCGGTTCAGGCCTTTTCGGCTGAGGATTCACGACCGGCGGATCGCCTTTCGGCGGCGGATTGTTCGGCCGGCCACCTTGCTGAGCGGATGCCGCCAATGCGGTTGCTCCGATCACGATCACCATTAACAAAAACTGTCGAATTGCTTTCATTTCTCTTACTTCACTCCCTATTTTAACAAACGCAGCATAGGGAAAGTCGGGAAAGTGCGCGTCTTCCGCTCAATCTTACAGCAAGTTAAATGCCACTCGCCTGCATTATGACGCTAAAGCGGCAAAATGGGTTGGAAAGTTTACGCATCGCACGAAACTTCGGTGAAAAATACACCGATTGGGGCTATTTTTATACGTTTTGGTCAGTTTCGGCAAGCGCAAAAGCAAAACCGTGCGTTCTCTAGCTTCACTTCACCGATCATTTTGGCATAATCAAACTTATGGCAACGAACAAGGTCTCTCCACTGGCGATCGTCGTTATTGTGGCAACTGCCGCCGTTCTCGTATTGAATTACGGCGTCTTCAGTATGCTTAATGCTTCTGCGACGAATCCGATCGCGGCACAATTTCCGACGCCCATCACACCGGCCGGATACTCAGCGTCGCTTTTGACCATCGTCTATCTGCTGTCGATCGCCTTTGCGGTCTATCAAGCGTTGCCGACGAAGGCGGCCAGCTTCGCCGGGATCCGGATCACGTACATCCTGGCGTGCATACTGAACTGCCTTTGGGTCATTGCGTGGCATCGCTCGATGCTCCTGCTTTCCGCATTCCTGATCGTCGGGCTTCTCGGCACGCTGATCGCGATGCTCGGCCCGGTAAAGAATGTCCAGACCGCGACGGAAGCTCTTCTTGCGAAGGGCACCTTCGGCCTTTATGCGGCATGGGTTCTCGTTATGACGCTTGTCAACGTCCTCGCGCTCATCCGTTCGCAGGAAGTTTCGATGAGCGACGGTGCTTTTCAGACGCTCGGCGTTATTTGCCTGTTGATCGCCGGAGCATCGGCCGTTCTAGTGCGTTGGAAGCTAAATAACTACTTCTTTCCGTTAGCTATCGCTTGGATCGCCGCCGCCGTCGGTGTCAGGCAAAGCGGTGAGACCGCGTTGGTCGTAGTAGCCGCCGTGACCATGATCACCGGGCTCGTAACGGCTGCGACGTTCATCCTGACGCTGCCGACGCGAACCTACACATGAGACGCGATTCGAAGATCTGCGTTGCCATCGCTCCGACGAACGCGAGCGAACTCGCGACGCGTCTCGATGAAGCCATGGCTACCGAGCCGGGATTTATCGAGATACGGTTCGACGCAGTCGAGCCCTCCGAATTGTCGGCGGCGGTCGAAAAAGCACGAGTATCTTCGGATCGCTGCCGCTTGATCGCTACATTTCGCCCTGAGGCCGAAGGCGGCTTCCGTCAAATTTCTGATACTGAAAGAAAAGCCTTTTGGCGAGACCTGCCATCGGGATTTTGGGGTTGCGATGTCGAGTCTGATGCCGTCTCGTGGGTCGAACACTCGAACAAGATCGTCTCGCGGCATGATTTCAATGGCGTGCCGGCGGATGTTGATAGACTTTTTGACGAACTCTCAGATACCGGACCGCAAGCCGTGAAACTTGCTGTGATGCCGAGCGATACGGTAACTGCTCTTCCTGTCTGGAAGACGCTTCTAAGGGCATCAGAACGCGAAGGAGAGGCGATCGTTATTGCGATGGGCGATGCCGGAAAGTGGACGCGCATCCTTGCTCCTTCTCGCGGTGCTCTGCTCACCTATGCTTCGCTGGACGGGAACGGCGCGACTGCGTCGGGTCAGGTTACGGCGGACGAGATGCGTGAGCTGTATCGCGTGGACGAGATCGATGCGAAAACGCGGATCTTTGGCGTTATCGGCGATCCGATCGGTCAATCGCTCTCTCCATACATTCACGATCCGTTGTTTCAAAAGGCAGGCCTGAACGCCGTTTTCCTTCCTTTCCTTGTGAAAGACCTGCGTGGTTTCATCGAGAAATTTGTGCGTCCGCAAACGCAGGAAGCCGGCCTGAGCTTTGGCGGGCTGAGCGTTACGATGCCGCACAAACTCGCGATCGTCGAACTGCTTGACGAATTGGACGACTCGGCCCGCAAGGCTGGTGCGGTCAATACGGTGAAGGTCGATGACGGTAAACTCGTCGGCCTCAATACCGATGCGGACGGCTTCCTAGAGCCATTAAAACGCCGCGTGCAAGATCTGAAGGGCGTTAAGATCGCGATCTTCGGTTCGGGCGGTGCGGCGAGGGCATGCCTTTCGGCGCTTGCAGAAACCGGAGCCGAGATAACGGTCTTTGCGCGAAACCAGCCTGCCGCCGAGAGTTTACAGCCTGATCTGAAATACGCGGTTGCTGACCTGCGGGATGGGAACGATCTCTCCGGTTTCGATATAATAGTAAATGCGACACCGATCGGGATGCGGGGTGAGTTTGAAAATGCTTCGCCCGTGCCGGAAGCAAAGTTTTCCGAGGACCAGATCGTATATGATCTTGTCACAAAGGCGACGGATACGCCGTTGCTTGCCTCGGCACGAAAAGCCGGTGCCCGCGTCATTCCGGGCATTGAAATGCTTATTTCGCAAGGGCTTAGGCAGTTTGAGATCTGGACCGGTCAACAAGGCGACGAGCAGTTGGTTCGCGAGTCTCTTGCTAAGAAAATGAGACGATAGAGGCGATGCAGGAACGCTACAGCAGACAGATACTATTTCACCCGATCGGTGCCGAAGGGCAGGAAAAGCTTGCCGGATCGACGGTCCTGCT
>JADYZI010000104.1 GCA_020853255.1 Acidobacteriota bacterium | reverse complement strand
TATTCGCCCGCGCAAAAGCCGCGTACCTAACGTTTCACCTTCGACAAATTCGCTGACGATGAACTGAACGCCTTCGTTCTCGCCTATGTCGTGGATAATGAGGATGTTTGGATGATTGAGGGCAGACGCGGCCCGGGCCTCTTGATTGAATCTCCGCATCCGGTCCGGATCTTTCCGGAACTCGCTGTTCAGGAATTTTATCGCAACCCTGCGTTTGAGCCGCTTATCCTCGGCGGCAAAGACCTCTGCCATTCCGCCGCGGCCGATCATCTGTATCAGCCGATAATGATCGGGGAGCGCCCTTTCGTAGTCGTTGGCATAGACCTGCGTGACCTGCGTATGCGGTTTTTCGCCGACCACGATCTCGACTTGCCGCCGTAGTTCGGCGTCATTTTTGCAGATGCGGTCTAGAAACGCCTTTCGTTCACCGACCGACATTTCGGCGCACGATCGGGCGATGAAAACTGCCCGTTCATCCTGAACTTCTTCCATAAACCACCCCGCCACAATTGCATTTTGACCGGGGAATTATGGCATGAAAGTGCGTCGTTTGGAAAGACATAACCGCACCGCCCTTTCGGTCTGGGCCGAAAGGTGGTTCGGGCGGCGGCCAGGTCGGAAAAGACGGAAAAAACAGAAAAAACAGTCAATACACTCGGTCCACGCTAAAGGCCGAGAACGGTTCCTCGGCATTGCATGCGTAGCCTGAAAGACGTATGCGGTTGTTCTTTGTGATCAAATGGCGGAACAATGACTTGCGGTCGGCGTCGGCAACACGGCCAAGAGGCACGATCACCTTTGCCTTTGTCTTTTTGCCTATCTTGATTGTAACGATCGCCCGGTCGGCGGCCCGATCAACATCCTTTACCTTGCCGGACACGCTCCGCACCGAGCAATCGCTCAGCCCCCCGTACAGATTCGAGAGTCCGATCAACTTGTCATTGACCGAATACGCCGGAATGGCCCGTTCGTCCGTTTGTGAGAATGCAAAGCCGGCCAAAGCCAGAATGAGAACAGGAAGAAGCTTTGTCATAAGCCTATTCTAGCGCGGTATCGGAAAATGTGAATGATTCGGGGTCGACACAACTTTCATCCCGCCGCCACAAGCAAAGCAACTGAGGGAGAACGGTCGCGCCGCTACGGGATATAATTGTGGGTTTTGACCCCAAATACCTTTACCGGTACGCCCTTTAGCGTGGTTCGGGAGAATTTAGATCTGCAGGCGGCATCGCGCGAAACCCACTGAAGCGTCGGTGCACCATTTACGGCGCCTGCCCTAACAACGTTTCCGTCCTCATCGATCATCACCTGAACGGATACGGTCCCACCGTCGCGATTCTTTCTTGCCTCGGCCGGATAAAAGGGTCTTTCCAACAAAATGGCCTTTCCGTTGAGGACTCCACCCGATATCTGCTTCATCCTCGGCTTTCCGGTCATCGGATCGATCAGTGGCGACTGTAGGCCCGCAAGTTTTGGATTTTTTAATGTTATCCTCAGGCCGATCTCTCGTTCGACTGGCTTGCCATCCTTTGTTGCTGTAATAAATTTCAAGGACATCATCGTGTCGGACAATGTCGAAGAAAGGTCTTGCAATGCGGCATTGGGCTTCCTACCGCACGGCCACGTCGGTCCTGAGATCAAAACGGCCCGGCTCGGCTTTCCGTCCGCTCCGACCCGGATCGCCATTGTTACATCTCCGCCGATCTCTGCCTAGATCGCCGATGCAGGCATTGTGTATGTCGCAGACCTGATCAATTTTGGGCCACTGTCAGGTGACTGGGCCAGACTTTGACCTGAGACACCTAGCACAAGATTGATGACAGCGACAATGAGAATTGATGGCGCAAGCCAAAAATTAGATCTTAAAAACATAGTTGGCAAGGCAGTTCACAGAAACCAACGCCAATGATTCATTTCAGGATCGAAAGATACGTCTTCCACGGGCCGACTGCTGCGTCATAACGCTTTGCCATCGATGTCGCGATCTGCCGAATGTGGGTAAGGTCATGGACCGTCCAGGTAGCAAGCAATTGCGAAAGCGCAACATCGCCGAACTCTGGGTGATGGCCCTTGCGAGAAAGCATACCGTCGGACAGATCCCAATCCCTAACCGTTTCTATGCTCGCGGTCCGGGTAACATCAAACTCATCAAGAAGCTGTCCCAGTTGCTTTCCCGCAGACTGTTCGAAATGGGCAAAGCGGTCAAATGGCGGAAAGGTCCGGTCGGCACCTTGTTCAAGTATCACCCGAGCCCGAGGGATCCAATTTGTTCGATCACAATTGATGAGATGGCCGATGACGTCATACGGCCCCCAATTTTCCCGGCCGCCGCTTGATGTCCATACGTCAGACAGACCGCCGATCATTCCGCGCACGGTTGCTGGAGTTGAGGAGAGAACTTCTAATGTCTTATCGATTGAAAAATCCATTTCGAACTCATGCTTTCGCGGCCTCATGCATTGTCCAATACAAATGCGCCGATATGCGGTCTGTTCGTATTCAAACAAGTCTGCAAGGCAAGTACAAGCGATTCTCTTAATGTTTCCGGGGTAACTATTGCGTCCACAAGCCCGCGGGCAGCGGCGTGTTTGGCATCAAGCTCGCGGTCGTAGGTTTCGCGGACGTTTTGCATTTCCGCCAGTAGCGCTTCATCCGGTTCTTTACCTTCCTTTTTCAGCTTGTCGAGTTGCGTGCCAAAGATAGCCTGAACCGCGGAATCGCCTTCCATTACGCCCATGCGGCCGGTCGGTAGAGTGAAAATAAAATCAGGATCAAACCCCTGCCCGGCCATGGCGTAATAGCCAGCCCCGGACGCGTGGTTAACTGTCAAAACTATCTTCGGCACCTTGGCCGTGGCCATGGCTTCGACAAAGCGGGCACCGGCGCGGATGATGCCGCTGTGCTCGGCCTCGACCCCGACCATAAAACCCGATACGTCCTGGACAAACAGAAGAGGCGTATTATGCCGGTCGCAGTTCTCGATAAAATAGGCGGTCTTTTCGGCTGATTCCGTATAAACAATGCCGCCAAATCGCGGCGGAGCTCCCGGCTTGCCCTTCGACATTCCGCGTGAATTGGCAATGACACCGACGGCAATACCTCCGATGCGCGCAGTACCGCAGATCATTTCTTTAGCAAAGTCCGCCTGAAATTCCTCAACGCCGGCTTCATCAAGCAGGATGTCGAGAACTGCGTACATGTCGTATGGCGCCCGGTGGTCATCGGGCAGGATCTGCTCGAGAACTGAACAATGTGTCTTAGGGCCCTTTGCTCGAACGACAGAAACCGTCGGGTCCGGTTTTGGGGGAAGCCGACTTATCAGGGCCCGGACCTTAGTTAGACATTCGTCCTCATCCTTGGTCCGGTAATGGGCCACGCCTGAGATGGCGTTATGCGTCATCGCCCCGCCAAGGGTTTCGTTGTCTGTGGTCTGGCCGGTTGCCCCTTTAACGAGATTGGCGCCGCCCAATCCCATAAAAGATGTTCCTTCGACCATCAGGATCACATCTGACAAGGCCGGCAAATATGCTCCTCCGGCGACGCAC
Organism: Acidobacteriota bacterium; assembly: GCA_020853255.1. The sequence continues at coordinate 1,082 of JADYZI010000104.1, read as the reverse complement.
ATTCCCATCACGGCCGAGATCTGCGGAACCTTTAAATAATGCCGCATTATCGAGTTGTAATAGAAGATACGCGCCGCCCCGTATTGTCCGGGAAAAACACCGCCCTGATACGGAAGATTCACACCGGCCGAATCTACAAGATAGACGATGGGCACACGGTTGCGCATCGCTATCTCCTGCGCGCGGAGGATCTTCTTGATCGTTTCCGGATACCACGCGCCCGCTTTGATCGTTGCATCATTGGCCACGATCACGCACTCCCGGCCCTCGATCAAACCAACTACCGTAACGACTGCCGCGGCCGGCGCCTGGCCGTTGTATTCATCATACGCAACAAGGAGGCCGATCTCCTGGCTGTACGTTTCGGCGTCGAGAAGTTTTTCGATCCTCTCACGGGCTGTCAATTTGCCCTGCTTGTGGATCTTGTCGACCTTTTCCGGCCCGCCGCCGAGCTTTAATTTATGCTCAAGGCGCAGATATTCTTCGGTCAGGGTTCGAAGGCGCGTTGTCATCTCGGCCGGCTTCATCGTATGGCTATGTTTCTAACGCTGGAATCGCTCACGGTTGGCGATTCGACGCTTGTTATCCGAATGCGGGCGTTTTTTGTTGGACGTCCCGTGACATTTACGATGGCTGCGCCGTCATTCGGCGTTGATGCAACCAGCGTTTCCCAGCTTACACTTTCGTTTCGTGAAAGCTCGATCTTAACATTGCCGCCCGCCAGTCCGTCGGATGTCCAAGTAATGCTGCGCGAGATCAGGCGGGGAATAAACTCGCCCCCGTTATAATCATTCATTGTCAAGCTCGATCCGCTGTACCGGTAGTTCGCGATGACGTCTGACATATTGTTCAGCGAGCGGGCATTATCTCTGGCGTTCTCGAGCCCTGTTGGGTAGGCCCCGAATAAAACGGACGGGTTCGAGAAATACGGCCTGCGTGTGCAGCCCGACGGGCATGGATCGACATAGGACATAACCGTTCTGAAAACCCCATCGACGTAGTGCCCGTAACCGTAGCTGAATGCAGCTCCTGAGCCGCTTTCCGGGTTATGGTGGCTGCCCATATTGTGCCCAAGCTCGTGC